>JAVMKJ010000149.1:0-3092 GCA_031732855.1 Candidatus Competibacter sp. | reverse complement strand
GCCGCCGGTTTCTCGCGCGTCGTGTTGGTAAGCGCCTTGGCGTTGACCGCCGGCATCCCCGACGATGCGAGCGCTGGAGGAAGACGAACGGTGGCCGCCTCCAGGATGGTCGACGGCAAGCAGGTAGGGAAAGCGTCCTGGTACGGACCGGGATTCCATGGCAGGAAGACCGCCAGCGGCCAACCCTTCGACCAATACCAACTGACCGCCGCCCACCCGCGGTTGCCGCTCGGGACCCGCGCCAGGGTGACCAATCTCTACAACGGAAAGGCGGTCGAGGTGACGATCAACGACCGGGGTCCTCATGGGGGCGGTCGGATCATCGATGTCTCTCGCGCCGCCGCGCAACGACTGGCGATGCGCGGCACCGTCCTCGTCAGCATCGAGTCCCTGCCTTAGCCATTGCGCGGCGGCGTCCGCCGGTGCCGCTCTCTCAGCAAGCTTCCCATGATCTGGTGCAAACATGGCCATGGAACCGGGCGGGATCGCTACCACCACGGCAATTTGCGAGAGGCCCTGATCGAAGCCGCGCTGGATTTGATCGCCGAACGCGGTCCCGCCGGCTTCACCTTCGCCGAGGTCGCCCGCCTGGTGGGGGTCAGTCCGGCCGCGCCCTATCGGCATTTCCGCGATCGTAGCGCCCTCCTCGCCGAAGTGGCCCGGCGCGGATTCCAGCGGTTCGAGGCCGACCTCGTTCGAGCCTGGGACGACGGTCGGCCGGAGCCGCTCCGCGCCCTCGTCAATTGCGGCCGGGCCTACCTGGAATTTGCCCGGCGGCAGCCCGCCTATTATTCGGCAATGTTCGAAGCCGGGCCTCCGCCGGAAACCGATCCCGATCTTGCCCGAGCCGGCGAACGGGCGCTTGCCGTGCTCGGCGGGGCGGCGGAATCTCTCTGGGCCAGGGAGCCGCAAAGCCGGCGGCCCCCGCCCCGAATGGTGGCGCTGCACATCTGGTCCCTGTCGCATGGGATCGCGTCGCTGTTCCTGGGCTGCGGCGAAGGGGCGAGGCAACCGCTGCCCATGACCCCGGAGGATTTATTGGAAGCCGGCATTCTGCTCTATCTGCGCGGGCTGGGTCTCGGCGGCGGCGAACCCATCCCACCAGATCGATAACGGCGCGGCACTGCTTGACAGAAGGCCTTGGGGTGCCTAATATTGTTAATGTTATTAACATTAACATGGAGGGACACGATGATTCTCGCGGCAAAACCTCATTCCGTCGACAAACTGGCCTGGTTCGGCTTGATCGCCCTCGGCCTGATGTTCTGGTGGCCTCTCGGCCTCGCCCTTCTGGTTTATCTGATCTGGAGCGGAAAAATGAAATGTTGGCACTCCGATAGCCCGAACAATCCACAGCACCATGGTTTTTGGAGATTTTTCCATACCGCTGGCCGGTGCGGCGACCGGCGACGGTCGACCTCGAGCGGCAACACGGCTTTCGACGAGTATCGCAACGAGACGTTGCATCGACTCGAAGAGGACCAGCGGGAGTTCATGGAATTCCTGGACCGGCTCCGCCGTGCCCGGGATCGGGCCGAGTTCGATCAGTTCGTGGCGGAGCGAAACCGCCGCCGCGCCGATCCCGGACAACCGGAAACCCATTAGGTCGTCCCGCGGATCGCAATGATCGCCGTGCCCAGGTATTGAGGCTGTTCGTCACCTTGACGTACCCATCCCCTCCTCCGCGCGGGGGAGGGTTACCCCGAGTATGCGGATGGAACGGCCACGAACCGGCTGGGTGGCGTGCCGGATTCCGGGACAGGGCCGTTCCACGATTAAACAGGCCGCCATCCGCCTGTTTCAAAATGCGACAGCCGACGGTATCGGTGACGCGCATGGGCCGCGCCATCCAACCGGCGACAATATCAACAATATCAACAAAAGCTTCATCGCTGGCTTTCTCTCGCTTGGCAACACCCATCGTTGATACAAATGCGATATTAATGGCATCAGTATTGCCTATCCCCGTAAAATGGTTGTGGAATAAATCCACCCCATATCAGGATTCGCTCTCGGGGATGACATGGTCGCAGCCAACACCAACCTTCTCCCGCCCCACGAAGTTTTCGTGACGTTCGGGGACGGACGCAACCCCACCCAACGCCCGGAGGGCGGCGCCCGAAACGGGGTTATCGTAACGGCGCTGGCCGGGTTGTGGGGGCCTTGACATGGCCACCGCCCCGATCCTGCCGCTGGCCCGCTACCGGCTGACTTTTCGCGCCGCCGCCGATTTGCTGTTGCCGGCCTACACCGGCTCCGCCTGGCGCGGGGCGTTCGGCCGCGCCCTCAAGCGACAGGTCTGCGTCACTCGCGAAGCGGTCTGCCTGCCGTGCCTGCTCTACCGCTCCTGCGTCTATCCCTACGTGTTCGAGACCCCGCCCGCTCCCGGCGCGGGCAAGCTCGGTCGCTATGCCGCCGCTCCTCATCCCTTCGTGCTGGTGCCCGACGAGCGGGGCGGCGCCGTCCCCGCGGGCCAGACCCTGATGCTGGAAGCGATCCTGTTCGGCCACGGCAACCGCCAGTTGCCTTATGTGATCCACGCCCTGAACCAGGCCGGCCAGCGGGATCTGGGCCAGGATCGCGGCGCGCTGGAACTGCTGGGCGTCGCCCAGGCGAACGGTGCCGACTGGTGTCCCATCTATGCGCCCGGCGCGAACTTCACCCCCTTGCCCGTGGTGGTTCCCGCCGCCCCGCCGTGTCCCGCACGCATGACCGTGCACCTGCTTACACCGTTGCGCCTGAACCACGAGGAACGGCTGGTTTCGCAGGATCGCTTCCGCTTTCACCTGCTGTTTTCCAGCCTGCTGCGGCGGATTTCCCTGCTGACCGCCTTTCACACCGACGACCCGCTGGAGACCGATTTCGCCGGGCTGACCCAGGCCGCCCGCGCCGTCGAACTGGAACGCGCCCGCCTGCGCTGGCACGACTGGACGCGCTATTCCTCGCGCCAGGACGCCCTGATTCAAATGGGCGGACTGGTCGGCGAGATCGAACTGAACGGCGCCGGGCTGGAACCGTTCTGGCCCTACCTGTGGCTCGGCCAATGGACCCACGCCGGCAAGGGCGCGGTGATGGGGTTGGGAAGGTATCGG
>JAVMKJ010000148.1:0-16097 GCA_031732855.1 Candidatus Competibacter sp. | reverse complement strand
TCATCTCACAGGCCCCGTCGTCCAGCGGGCGCAGCGCCACGCACCCGGCGGCCTGTTCTCCATCCCGCGCCAGCAGCAACCGACCTCCTGGCGGCGCATAGCGTCCCGGCAGGGTCGCCAGTTCCTCCTCGAAGCCCTGGAAACAGAGATCCACCCTCTGGAACCGCTGGTATTCGCAAAACAGCGTCCGCACGGCTTCGAGGTCGCCTTTGGCTTGCGCTTGAATGAGGTTCATGATTCGCCACCCATCCATACCGACTTCGTTGCCAGTCCCGCCCGGTGAATGCGCCGTACTTCCGCTCCTCGTTCCCGCTGGCGGTGGGCGCCCGGTAAATACCGGATTCAAGCTTTTGATAATACGGCAGTATATAACGGATCGTCGGATTTATCGCCAACTCTGAACGAACCCCGACTCAGGGTCAGCGACGCGTCCCCGGCAGGGGGCACGGTGGCGGGCGCCACGCCCTGTCGCGCGCTGCGCAGGTCGTCCCTGAACTGCCGGAATACCCCGGCCAGAATGTGCTGCGATGGCAGATCGCCCGCTACCCTGAAACCGATCAGGCCGCTGGCCTCGCCCGAACTGGTGACCCGGTTCCAGCCGTTGACCAGCCGGTAAACAAGGAGCGAGTCGGTGACCATGTCACCGACGTAATAGACGTAGAGTGTATGCCGTGCATCAATTGAGCCTTTGCGCCGCCATGTTTTATGCACAAAATTGATGCAGTCACCAGCGGAGCAATCGCGATAGCGGGCGGTGGTCACGTGTCGCCAGATGTCTTGCTCGACCGGGTTCAGGAGTGTTTCATCCACCCGACCGAGGGTGCCGCCCGGGTCAGCCAGTACGATGTCCAGCCGATCATCGTAGGGGATCAGCAGGGCGCGCCCTGCTTTCTCCGGGTTTCCCAGCCAAGAGCTGCGCGGGTAATACTCGGCCATCTTCCGCAGCGGCTCGTCCGTTTTGGCGCTGCCTGTTCGGGCTCCCAATCCTTGCACCGGGACGATGACCAGCAGCACCAGCAGGCCGGACAGCAGCGGCGCAAAGCGGGCGGCGGTCCACCCCGATCCCGGCGTTGGCTCCGGCTTGCAAGAGTCCTCCCGCCCACCATCCCGCACCAGCCGCGTGGTGAGGAAAAACAGCAACCCGAGCGCGGTCAACAGCGCCAGCCCTTGCAGATCCATATGGGCGTTCATATCCATCTGCGAACCCTGCAGCCAGTCGATACCGACGATCAGCCAGACGCGCAGGGCGTTGGTGAATACGCCCAGCGCCGCCCCCAGCGCGGCCAGCGCCAGGATTTTGCGGAACGAGCGGAACAGCAGCACGCCGAAGCTGTAGCCCAGGAAACCGGCCAGGGTGACGAAGGTCAGACCGGAACAGGGGTCGATGACCACGTAGCGGTGGTCACCGACATAGGCCATGAAGCCGTCGATGCGGTGAGGCAGGTCCATCACCAGGGCAAACCACTCGATCCACTTCACGGTCAGCTCGCGCAGTAGCGGTTGCAGCACATCACCGCAGGGAATCAGCATGAACAGCATGGCCATGATGGGGAACAGCCGACGATACACGTCGCGGCCCAGTGTGCTCAGGGCGATGCCCTGGAGCACGAGCACCAACGCGATGTGCTGGCCGAGCTGGATATCAACGATATAGGTGGCACACCAGAGTAGGAGTGCCAACAGGATTACCACCATCCCGAGGAAATCCGGGCGGGGCGTCATGGCCAGAATGCGGTCCCGGTGGTACCAGCCCACGACGTAGACGAACATGGGCAACACCAGCCAGGCGTATTGGTACGCTTCCGAATTGGCCCACACCCGGGTCAGGCTGAGGGCGGTAGGCCACAGGGCGACCAGCGCCAGTGCCAGGCCGGACAGCAGTTGGCGCAGGGCCTGCCGCCACGCGGTGCTGAGAGGAATGGCGGGGGCTGCCGCCGGCCTGCCGTCATCGCGCGGGGGGTAGCTCATGCCGCGGTGGTATTCGAATGGTTGCAACAGCACGGGCGCCAGGGTCGTATCCCGCGCCCGGTGAAAATACGCCAGGCCGAAATGGGAGATGCGCGCCCCGGCCGGGTCAGTATACGTGCCGAACAGGCGATCCCACACCGTGAGTACCGTGCCGTAGTTGCTGTCGGTCTGTGGCTGGTAATCCGAGTGGTGGAAGGCGTGCACCGAGGGCGTGACCAGCCACGGCCGCAGGAGTCGGTCGATTCTTTCCGGCAGCGTGATGTTGGCGTGGGCGAACAAGGCGGAGAGCATGGCCACCACCAGGTAAACGGCCAGCGCCTGCGCCGAGAATCCCAAGGCGAACACCAGCAGCAGGCTGGTGCAGGTGGCGAGGATAGCTTCCAGCGGATGGTGGCGTTCTGCGGTGCTGATATCCAGGCTCGTATCGCTGTGATGCACCAGGTGGACGCGCCACAGCAGCGGTACCTCGTGAAAGATGCGGTGCTCCCAGTAGCGCCAGACGTCCAGCAGCAGGAACACCACCACCGCCTCCAGCACTGGCGGCCAGCGCCGTATCCACCCGCCTTCCACCCCGGCGGCGACCGCCAGCACGCTGGTGGGAAGAATAGCGGAGACCACGATGCTGCCCAGCAGCATCAGGCCCAGGTTGGTGACCCAACGGCGCTGGATGGGGACCGCCGTGCGGCGCCAGGGGGAACCCCGCTCCAGCAGGAGCAGGGCGACCACCGTGCAGACAATGGCGGTGGAACTGAGGCTATCGAATTCCAAGGGGTCGGGTGTACGCCAGCGACCGTCGGCCAGCCGCCACCGGCGGACCGCTCGCTACTTTTGCTTGCGCTTGATCAGCTGCACGCCAAGGACCAGACCGAGCGCGGCGATCGCCGCCACCCCGCCGATCCCGACCGGCAGAGCGCCGCCCAGTGAACCTCCGAGGGTGGAGCCTACCGCATTGCCCACAACCGTACCGACGACAGTACCAACCGGAGTTCCCACGGCCTGCTCGGCCATGGCAGGGGCCGCCGCGAACAGCGCCAGGATTGCGACTGGAATGTTTGTCTTCATTAACTTTTACTCCAATGCGAGATGATAGGAGGGTGGTGTTCCAAACTTGGGGTTTATGCCAGGACCCCGAATTCATAGTCGCTATATTGTTCTAACGAACTCAGATAGAAAAAATTAAGCAATAATCATGCCGTTATTTATATTTCAATAGCTTAGCCTCATTGATCCCGCGACGGAATCGAATTTTTGTAAAAGAAACTGACAGTAAAACGGCTTTATCCCCGGCATGTTCATATCGCGCGAACGATTTGTTATTGGCTCGGCATCATTGATGCCAGACGGTCACGGATTGCGGGGCGTGCTCGTACAATGCATCCAGTTCGCCGATTTTCAAAGGGGGGCGCCAAAATGCAGAATAGTGAAAAATATATTTATATTTAATAGGTTAAAAATAGGTACCATGGCTTGGTACCCGAACTCGAACCCGTCTCGCTCGCTCTTTTTAGAGTGAGTTTGAGCGGTCTCGGCCTCATGCGTCGCCGTAAAATCTGATTGTCGGAAAATTTTACAGTCGTGTCCGGCGGCGGCAACGGCAAGCTGGTGGGTGGCACGCCATTTTCCAGGGCAGGATCGAAAAGGAACGGTAAAATGAAAGGCGGGAAACCAATGACAACCGCGCGAAGGTGGGAAACATGCTGGCGAAACTCAAGCCATTCGGCCCGCTCATCAATCTGATTCCGAACACCGCCATCCAGTTTCTGGATTTCGGCTTCAATCTGGACGAAACGCGGGTGTCGCGGGCGATCCTGGCGGCAACCGGCGCCGACGGCCGCGCCGTGCTGACCCCCCTGTACGCCGACGACGCCAGCGGCCAGTTCGTGACCCAGGACGGGCAGGCGGTCAAGCCGGAACAGGTCTACTCGCTCAACGCCGCCAGGGCCGCCGCCATCTTCGACGGCGTCTGGATTCCCATCCCTTTCCTGCGGGTGCGGGAGCCGCGCCCGGACGGCCATCACCTGTTCGACAAGGGGCCGACCAACTGGGCGCGGGCCCGACTGGCGCAACTGCCGGCGCGCGACGCCGAAGGCCACACCCACCGCGTCGTCCTCGCCTTCGACACCCAACTGCTGCCGACCCGCGAGGGCCGGCCCTACCTCGCGCCCAGCCCGCTGGACATGCAGTCGGGCGAGGAATTCGCCCTGAGCGACGCCGAGGCCGACACCGGCTGGTTCCTGGAGCAGGAGTGGGTGCGCGAGTGGCTGCACCAGCGCTTCCACGCCTTCGAGCTGCGCCGCCGCGCTCCGCGCCGGGTGGACGAGGCCGAACTGCGCGCCAGCCCCGACCCGGTGGCGGCCTGGCTGACGGTGTTGACCGTCCTCATCCGGGCGGTGCGGCCGCTGCGGCTGCGCTTCACCTTCGTCGACCCGGATCCGACCGCCCGGCTCGACCGGCCGGTCAACGTGGATCTGGTGCTGGACATCGGCAATTCGCGCACTTGCGGGATGCTGATGGAAACCAGCGGCGACGATCCGGTGGACATGAACGACAGCTACCGGCTGGAACTGCGCGATCTGTCGCGACCGGAACAGGTCTACGACGAACCCTTTCCCAGCCGGATCGAGTTCGTCAGGAGTACCTTCGGCGACGAGAAACTGTCGCGTCGCAGCGGCCGGACCAGCGCCTTTCTGTGGCCGACGGCGACGCGGGTGGGCTACGAGGCTCAGGCGCTGTCCTGGTTCAGCCACGGCACCGAGGGCAGCACCGGGCTGTCCGGTCCCAAGCGCTATCTGTGGGATACCGACCCCCGCCATCACCCCTGGCGCTTCAACCCCGGCCCTGACGGCTTCGGCGGCGACAGCGGACCGGTGACCACCGGTCCCTTCGTCGGGTATCTGCGCGAGGACGGCGAGGAACTGACGGCCGGCGAGCCGCCGGCCGTCACCGCCCTGTTCTCGCGCGGCGCCCTGATGAGCTTCTTCGTCGCCGAGGTACTGCTGCACGCCTTCGCGCAGGCGAATTCGCCGGCCCGCCGCTACGAGCGGGTCCATTCCGAAGCTCCGCGCCGGCTGCGGCGGGCGATCCTGACCATGCCCACCGCCATGCCGCTGGCCGAGCGCAAGCTGTTCGCCCGCCGGGTCGGAACCGCCATCCGGCTGACGTGGCGGGCGCTGGGACTGGACGAGAGCCTGGCTCCGGAACCATTTCTGCAATGGGACGAAGCCACCGGCACCCAGATCGTGTTTCTCTACAACGAGGTCAAGCACAATTTCCAGGGCGACGCCGCGTTGTTTTTCCAGGTGTTCGGCCGGGTCCGCGAGGGCTACGGCGAGGCGCCCTGCCTGCGGTTGGCCAGCATCGATATCGGCGGCGGCACCACCGATCTGATCATCACCACCTATCAACTGGAGGGTGGCACGGCGCTGCGGCCGACCCAGGAATTCCGCGAGGGCTTCAACATCGCCGGCGACGACGTGTTGTGCGGGCTGATCGAGCGCAACGTGCTGCCGGCGCTGCTGGACGCCCTCCGCCGGAGCGGCGCGGCCAATCCCGAGGAACTGCTGGCCCGGCTGCTGGGCGCCAACCGTGGCGATCAGGCCGAGCGCGACCGGACCCTGCGCCGCCAGTTCGCCAACCAGGTGGCGCTGCCCCTGGCGCTGGAACTGCTGCACCGCTACGAGAACGCCGATCTCAGCGCCGGCAACGAGGCGGTGACGCTGCGGCTGGCGGACGTGTATCCGGCCGGCGCCGGGCCGCACGAGCAGGTGACGGCGTTCCTGGAGGAAGCGGCGCGCGCCGACGGCGGCCAGGGTTTCAAGCTGGCCGAGGTCGCCTTCTCGACCACCATGCTGGCGCTGGACACCACGGTGCGCCGCATCCTCGGCCAGGTGCTCAGCGACCTGTGCGAGGTGGTGTATCTGTACGACTGCGACCACCTGCTGATTTCCGGGCGGCCCTGCCGGCTGCCGGCGGTGCGGGCGGCGATTCTGGCCAAGCTGCCGGCGCCGCCGGATCGCATCGTCAGCCTGCATGCCTACCGGGTCGGCGACTGGTATCCGTTCCGCGCGGTCAGCGGCCGGTTGACCGATCCCAAGACCACGGCGGCGGTCGGGGCGATGGTCTGCGCGCTGTCGGAAGGGCAGTTGTACAAGTTCAACCTGCGCAGCCGCGAACTGGGCATGAAATCCACCGCCCGCTTCGTCGGCGTGCTGGAACAGACCGGCCGGCTCAAGCAGGAGAACGTGCTGTTCGCCAATCTGGAACTGGAGGACCGCAAGATCCGGTTGCCGGAAGCCACCTTCGATTTCTACGCCCCGGTGTTCCTGGGGTTTCGGCAAATGGGGGTGGAGCGCTGGCCGGCCACGCCGCTGTATCGGGTGACCTTCGCCCAGCCGCGGGACGCCCGCGCCCGGGCGCTGCCGCTCAAGGTCACGCTGGAGCGCTCCACCGACGAGAACGCGGACCTGGATTTCAAGGTGGCCGGCGTGGCGGACGCCGACGGCAACCAGCAGCCCGGCGGGGTGGTGCAATTGAAATTGCAGACCCTCAAGGACGAATACGGCTACTGGCTGGATACCGGCATCTTCTCGATCTCCGCCCGCGCTGGCGAGGTCCCGCGCCAGTCTCCCGCCCCCGCGAGGGAGGGCCAGGGTGGGGGGATGACAAAACCACCTGCCATGACTTAAAGGGGGCGTGGTTCGATATTTACCCTCCCTCACCCTCCCCCGCGCGGGGAGAGGGAATTGATGTCGCGGTATATTGTGTGCTCGAAAGGCTATAGATGACCGACATTCCCCTTCACCCCCGCCTGCGCCCGCTGGGCGCCAGGCAGCGTCAGTTGATGCTGTTGTTGAGCATGCTGTTGTTCCTGACCATTTTCGGCGGGATGATCGCCGTGATGGCCATCGTTTTTTCGAACGGCGATTTGTTCGACCTGCTGCTGTTCGGGGTCCTCGGCCTGGTCATGCTGCCGATGGTGGCCGCGTTGAGCGGATTGCAGCGGTATCTGGACCGCTGGCTGTCCCAGCAACTGGATCGGGCCAGCCAGTTGTTGCGGGACAGCCCGCCGATAACCGCCCGGCTGGCGCCGACCGGGCTGGCTCTCCGGACCGGCGTGCTGGCGACCCTCGAAGTGCCGGGAGCCGAACCCGGCCGGGACGGACCGTGGCACGTCCTGCTGAATCCGTCCTTTCGCTGGAGTCCCCCGCCGCGCCGGGAGGTCGCCGTCCAGGTATATTGCGCCGGGTTCGCGCCGGGCGCCGACCTGGTCGCCCTTCAGCCGGACGGCGCTCCCCTGCTGGGCAAGGTGGTGGCGCTGGACGCGTTCCAGCGCCGGATGCGATTAACCAGGATCGCTCTGATCATCCTGCTGGCGCTGTTGCTGGCGATATTGGGCGTACTGGCGAACCGGATTTGAATCAGGTGAATGCACCGCAACCGATCCGTCCGGCCGCGCTACAATTCTTGGAAGCCAGTCACCCATACTCAGCGAACCTCCCATGACCGCCACCGACGCCGCTCTCAGCACTACCTGCCGTACCCTGGAACAGGTCGGCAACGAATTTCTGACCTGGCTGGACCAGAACGCCGAACGGGTCCGCCAGGAGAAAGCAGGGCTGACCAAGGAATTCCGCCGCCTCGCCGCCCAGGCCCGCCGGCTGGAGCAGGCGGTCCAGCGGCCGATGTGCGTCGGGGTGTTCGGTCCCAGCCAGTCCGGCAAGTCCTATCTGATCTCGGCGCTGGCCCGCAAGGGCACCGCGCCGCTGCTGGCTGATTTCGCCGGCCGGGAAATCGATTTCATCCGCGACATCAATCCGGAAGGCGGTCGCGAGTCCACCGGATTGGTGACCCGTTTCACCCTGCAACCGGCTTCCGGCGCGACCCCCGCCGCGCCGGTTCAGATGCGGCTGCTGACCCAGACCGACCTGGTCAAGATTCTCGGCAACACCTATTACGCCGACTGCGACCACAGCGACGACGAGTTGCTGACCCAGGCCCAGTTGACCGAACTGCTCGACGGGCTGGCTCCGGCGGCGCGAGCCCAGCCGGTGGACCCGCTGACCGCCGACGACGTCTACGACCTGCAGGCCTATTTCGAGCGGTACTTCAAGGGTCAGGAGCGGGTCCGCCTGCTGCGGCACGGCTACTGGGAACGGGCCGCGCAACTGGCGCCCCGGCTGGAGATCCAGGATCGCGCCCGGTTGTTCGGCGTCATCTGGGGTGGGGTGGAGGCATTCGGCCAGCTCTACATCCGGCTCTACACCGGCCTGCGGGGACTGAATTTCGCCGGCGACGCCTGCGCCGGTCTGGAAGCGCTGCTGCCGCGCGAGCAGAGCATCATCGACGTGCAGACCCTCAAGGGGCTCGGGACCGGTGGAGGCGGGACGCTTGCCCTCACCGCCGCCGACGGCGCGCGGGTGACGTTGCCGCGCAGCGAAATCACGGCGCTGATCGCCGAACTGCGCATCGTCATCGGCGAACAGCCCTGGGATTTTTTCGAGCACACCGACCTGCTGGATTTTCCCGGCGCCCGCTCCCGCGAGCAGATCAAGGACTTGCCGGCCTTCCTCGAAACCGGCGACGCCCTCCAGAGCCTGTTTCTGCGCGGCAAGGTGGCCTATCTGTTCGAGCGCTACTGCGCCGAGCAGGAACTGACAAGCATGCTGCTGTGCATCGGCCCCAGCAATCAGGAGGTCAAGACCCTGCCGGAGATGGTCTACGAGTGGATCGTTTCCACCCACGGCACGACCCCGGAGCAACGCTCGCAACAGCCGACCGCGCTGTTCCTGGTGCTGACCAAGTTCGACATGGAGTTCGAGGAGAAGGCCGGCGAGCGTTCCCCGGAAAGTCGCTGGACCACCCGCATGGAGAGTTCGCTGCTGAATTTCTTCGGCAAGCAGCACGACTGGCCGCAACGATGGGACGCTCGGGGCGCGTTCCGTAACAGCTACTGGCTGCGCAATCCCAACTTCAAGGCCAAGAACATCTTTGACTACGACGAGAACGGTCAGGAACTGAACGTCCGGCCCGGCGAACGCAAGCGGATCGAATCGTTCAGGCAGGCCTTCCTGAAGGATGCGGTCGCCAGCGCCCATTTCCAGAATCCCGAACAGGCCTGGGAGGCGGGATTCGCCCTCAACGACGGCGGCATCAGCTATCTGGCCGAAAACCTGCGACCGCTGTGCAATCCCGAACTCAAGCTCCGGCAACTGGCCGGTCAGGTGGAGCGACTGGGCGAGCAGATGGTCGAACGCATGGGCCATTACTACGTCAGCGACAATCCGGAGCAGGAGCTGGAAAAGCGCCGGGCGGCGGCCCAGCAGGTCGCCGGCTGTCTGATCGATTGCGCCGGCGAACAGCGCTTCGGCGAGCTGTTGCGCGCCCTGCAGGCCGACAGCGACGAACTGGAAGGCATCTATTACCGCATCGAGACCCGCCTGCCCGACGAAAAGCAGGCCATCGGCGCCCCGACCATCGGCGCGGCGGTGGACACCCGGAAGATGAAGACGCTCCTGGGACTGGGCGCGCCCGCGGCGGGGGAACCGGCCGAGGCGCCCCGCAAGGACGACGCCGCGCTGTTCGCCCGCGAGGCGGTGGCGGAATGGATGCGGGACCTCCAGGATCTGAGCGGGAACAAAACGCTGTGCGACTACTACCGGGTGCCGGAAGCGAGCATGGCCGAGTTCGTCAAGGAACTGATCGGCGGCGCGCAGCGGCTGAAGCTGGAGGGACGGATCGAGACCCTGGTCCGCCAGGTGACCGGTTTCCGCATGAAGTTCGAACAGATCGTGGCATTGCCGGCCCGGCTGACCGCCAATCTGCTCAATTCCTACGTCGATTTTCTGGGCTACGACGCCCTGGCGCCGGAGCAGCGGCCGATGCTGCCGCTGGAGAGCGGTCCCCGGCCGGTGTTCCCGCCGCGGGCGGTGCCGCGCGGCGGCCCGCAACTGGGCGAGCAGCCGTCCACCTACGATCAGGACTACTACACCGACTGGATTCGCTCTTTCCTCGATCTGGTGGAACGCAACGCCCGGACCCGCGGCGGCGGCGAGGTCGATCTTGCCGCCAACCGGCGGCTGGGCGAGTTGCTGGCGCGGCTGCGGCCGACCGCCTGAGCCGGAGGGTCGCCGCCGCATGGATGGCGCCGGCGCGCGGGGTTCACCCCAAACCGATCGAGAAACGGTATAACCCTCTCGCTCCCCCAATGTAATAATTGCGCTGGAGCCCCCGCCATTCGTCCGGTTCCCAGGAGATCATGATGTCCACCCTTTCAGTTCGCGTTTCGGAAGATCCCGCGCGCCCGCTGGGACACGCCATCGTCACCCTCGACGGTCTGCCGCGCGGCCTGGAAACCTTCGAATTCGCCTTGAGCCGCCACGGTTTCCCCGCCAATCACCTCGGCCCGGACGGCTGGCAGGGCGCGGAATGCTGGCTGCAGCCCGAGGAGGTGTGGTACAGCGGCGACGCCCTGAAATTTGTCCTGCATCCCGATCTGGCGTTCCAACTGGAAAACATGCCCTACCGGCTGGCCGCACGGGGTCAGGGACTCGCGGGAACCGCCGAGGTGACCTTCGTCTGGCCGCTGGAACTGGCGCTGGAGGAGGGCGGCGTCGGCGTCGAACGCCGGATGGTCGGCGGCACGCGAGTTGAATCGGGTCCGAAGCCGCGCCCGGCGCTGGCGGGCGATATCCCGACCATCGAGCCGCCCCCCTTGCCGGAGGTGGGGGGAATCGTCCCGGACATTCCGGACGTGCCGATTCCGGAGATCGGTGCCGGGCCGGAGGTGGCGGACGATCAACTGCCGACACGGGTCGTCCCGCCCCGGCCGGTGGTTCCTCCACCCGTAGGCGACGACGGGGAGACCCACCTGGTTGCCAGATCGGGGGCGGCGCCTTCCGCTTCGAGCAGCGCGGTTTCTCCTGGGCCGGAGCCGACTCGCCGGGTGTCCGGGCGGCTGGTTCCGCCGGTTGCGGAAGCGGGCATCGGCACGGCCCCGGAAACGCCCCAACCGGAGTCGGCGCCGGTCCCGGAACCGCGGACCCGCGTGTTGCCGTCCCGCACCGAGCCGGGGCCGGAATCGCGGGCCGCCGAGGCGGCTGGCACGGTCGCCGAGGAGCGGCGCGGGATGTCGGGGCTTCGGGTCGGTTTGGCGGCGCTGGCGGCGCTGGCGGCGCTGGCGGCGCTGGCGGCGGCGGGATGGTGGTGGTTCGGCCACCCTGCCGGCAAGGCGCCTCCGGTCGCGACCACCCCTCCGGCTATTCCCGGCAGCGCCTACATGGCACCCGAGCCCAAACTCGCGCCGGAGCCGAGACCCGCGCCGGAGCCGAGACCCGCGCCGGAGCCGAGACCCGCGCCAGAGCCGGTTCCGGCCTCCGAGCCGAGACCCGCGCCGGAGCCGGTCGTGCCGGTTCGACCGGTTGCCCCGGCGCCTGCTCCGGCCGCCCAACCGGTCGCGCCCGCGCTGGCGCCGATCCCGGTCGCGCCGGTTCGACCGGCTGTGCCGGAGCCATCGCCGGAGCCGGTCGTACCGCCGGTCGCGCCCG
Organism: Candidatus Competibacter sp.; assembly: GCA_031732855.1. Taxonomy (GTDB): domain Bacteria; phylum Pseudomonadota; class Gammaproteobacteria; order Competibacterales; family Competibacteraceae; genus JAVMKJ01. Next base: position 4,587 of record JAVMKJ010000148.1, on the reverse strand, counting down.
TGCCACCGGTTTCCACTCCACTGCCGCCCGCTCGACCCACGGCCCAGCCGGCGCCGATGCCACCCGCCAGGCCGGTCGAACGAGACCCGCCCGCGGCGCGAACGCCAGCCTCGCCGGGGCAACCGGATTCGAGCCGCAGTCTCGAGGAAGAACTCAAATCGCAGTTCGATCCGACCGTGCAGGAACTGGAAAAGCGGCTCCGCCCCCGGAAATCGCCCTGATCGGGGCGTGCGATCGAGCGCGACGGGGGCGCGTGGCACGGAGTCGTCCGTCGGGCGGAAGCAGCATTGCCATGAATCATTTTTCAATCATAATCTTATCGTTGCTTGAATGGGTCGCCGGTTCGATGCGAACTCCTGGCATGGCCCATTCATCGTGATTGCAGCATTTGCGTGGGAGTGAGGCTCATGAATCGTCCGCTGATTGCCGGTCTGTTGTTCCTGTGTGGCCTGGGCGCGCTGGCGCCGGCCGGGGCCGAGGACACCGATGCCAAGCAGATCGGCATGGTAACCGGCTCCAGGACCGGGACTTACATTCAGTTCGGCAACGATATCGCCGGCGTCGCCAAAACGGTGGGACTGGACATCCTGGTCAAGGATTCCCAGGGCTCGATCGACAACATCAAGCGCATCAACAGCAAGGAAAACGCCACCTTCGGCATCGTGCAGTCCGACGTGCTGGGTTTTCTGAGCCGCTCCGAGAATCCGGAGATGCGCCAGGTCGCCAGCCGGCTGCGGCTGATCTTTCCGTTCTACAACGAGGAGGTGCACCTGTTCGCCAACAAGTCGATCCAGACCTTCGCCGACCTGCAGGGCAAGCGGGTGGTGGTGGGCGAGCAGGGCAGCGGCAACTGGCTGACCGCGACGAACCTGCTGCAGATCGCCGGGGTGAAGCCGGCCGAAACGATCAACCTCCCGCCGTTGCAGGGGGTGACCGCCGTGCTCAAGGGCGAGGCCGACGCCATGTTCTACGTCGCCGGCAAACCGGTCAGCCTGTTCACCAAGGTCGGCAACCTGATCACCAAACCCGAGTTCGCCGCGATGTTGGCGAACGTGCATTTCGTGCCGCTGGACGATCCCCGGATGCTGCGCGAATATCAGCCCGCCCGGATCGGTCAGTCCGATTACGAGTGGCTGAGCGGCGACGTACCGACCATCGCGGTGAAAGCGGTGCTGATGAGCTTCGATTTCTCCGGCAAGCAGAGTCCCTATTTCGTCCAGCGCTGCCAGCAACTGGCGAAACTGGGCCAGGCCATTCGCGCCAATATCGGCCAACTCAGGCAGACCGGTCATCCCAAATGGAAGGAGGTCAACCTCGACGATAAAGTGGGCATCTGGCAACTGGATCAATGCTCGCGCGGTGGCGCCAGGGGTGGCGGCTCGAACGTGGATCTGACCCGTGAGTTGGAAAAGATGCTGCTGAATCAATACCAGTGGCCGCGCTATTCGATACCGTCGGCCTGAGTCGTTGGCATGGGAGTAAAATCAATGCGATTCGCGAAGATGATCTTGACGGCGGTGTTGTCGGCCGGGACGGGCGCGGCGCTGGCCCAGGATGCGCGGCCGGATGCCCGCATGGAATTCTCCAGCACCTCGGTGGGCCTGCTGTTCGGCTTCAGTCAGGGTCGGGGCACCCTCGAATTTCGAGGCCGCAAGTATCCCTTCGAGGTGTCCGGAATCAAGGTGGCGACCTTGGGCATTACCCAGGTCGATGCGCTGGGTCAGGTCTATCGGTTGCGGGATGTGGCCGATTTCCCCGGCAGCTATGCCGCGATCGAGGGTGGGTTGACCCTGATTCAGGGGGGCGGCAATGCCATGCTGCGCAACGAGAAGGGCGTCACGCTCTTCTTGCAGAACGTGCAGTACGGCCTCGATGTGACCCTGGGCGGCGGCGGTCTTTCCATCACGATGAGCGAAGCCGCCGACGCCTCGCCTCCGGCGGCGGGGGGCGAGCCGGCTCGTTGAGGGAAGCCGGGAAATTTCCACCGGTTGGCATGAGGCGGATCACCAATCAGAACGCGGGGAGCGGCGGCGTGATCGAGCAGATTCTCCTGAGCAGTGGCTCCTTCGACGGCGTGCGGGAGACGGGTGGTTTCGGCCAGCCCCTGCACGCCCTGTACCCGCAAATCCGGTCGGTGCTTGCCAGCGAGGTGGAACCGGAGGCCGGGTCGCTGCTGGCCGAACCGGTGGTGGATCGCGCCAAGAACCGGATCGACTGGTACACCGAGGGCGATCCCGAACGCCCGCCGGTGGCGCTGAGCGATCTGCCGGAGGAACAGCGCCGGTCGATGCTGGCCCGGATCGACGATCTGCTCGGCCGGGGGCGGGAATTGGCGGAGCGCTACATCGCGTCCGGTGATGCCCGCCGGGTGCGGTTGGGCGCGATTCTCAGGGCGGTGCTGGCCGCGCCAGCGGAATCCGAGGTCTTTCTGGTCGAGAACCGGCCGGTGATCACCCGCTGGGGTTTTTCGCCGGATCGACCCTGGGATTCGCCGGAAGGGGGGAGCGGTGGCTCGATGGTCCCGCCGCCGGTTCCGGCCCAACCGTTCCGCGACGTGGCGGTCCCTGAGATCGCCGTGCCCGAACTGACGACCGCCATGCCGGAATCGGCTCCGATGGCCGAGGCTCCGGCCGGGTCCGAGCCACGGGCGGAACCGCCATCGGCGGCGCCCGTTCCCGAGCCGGTGGAGCGGGCGCCGGAACCAGCTTCCGTCGCGGCCACGGATGCCGCGCCGCCGCGACCGGAACCGCAATCCGCGCTGAGATCCGAACCAGTAACGGCCCCGTTGGAGGCCGTTTCATCGACCGTGCCGGAACCCGCGTCGCCGCGCTATGTGGTGGTCGGCTCCCGGTATTTCTGGGGCGTGGTCGCGCTCGCCATCCTGCTGGTGCTGGTCGCGGCCTTCTGGGTCGGGGTGAGAAAGCCGTTGCCATACCCCGCCACCGGCGAAACGGGTCGAGCGGGGTTGAGTGCGGAGCCCGACGGCGCCTTGGCCGAAGCCCAGCGGACCGGGGCGGAATTGCAGGCCCGGCTCGAACAATTGCTGGTCCGACTCGCCGAGCGGCGCGGCCAGTGCTTGGCACTGGCCGAACCGGATAAGCCCACCCCCGCCGCCCGCGAGCCGGGTGCTACCCGTACGCTGCCGATACGGCCTGCTATCACCCCGCCTCGTGGAGATGGCGAGCCGGCCTCCACGAAGGCCCCGGTTTCCGGCCAGACGATCCAGCCCGCCCCGGAAACGCCAACCGTCGATCGGGCGGCGGTCGCAACCGCGCTTCCCGGTCGGGAATCCGGTCCGCCGACCGAGGTGAAGGTGCCCGCCTCTCCGGAACCGGCGACCTTACCCTCGACGGTGGCGCCGACCATCACGGCCGGGCCGCCGGATCGCGCCAATTCCCCGCCGGCAATACTCGCCGGCGCCCCCGCGGCGGGCGCGGAACCGCCAAAGCGGACCCTGGAAGAGGTTCTGGCGGGACGGGAGCCGGTGCCGGCGCCGCGATCCCAATCCCCACTGAAACCACCGGTCGAGGCCGAACCCCCGCTCGGAACCAGGCCGCCGGTCAAGGCCGAGCCCACCGTCGAGGAACGTCGGGAGTTCGCCGATCGCCTGTCCGCCGCCGGCGGGGCGACCGGCGAGATCACCGTGACGCTGCTGTGGAACAGTCAGGGCGATCTCGACCTGGTGGTGCGCTGTCCGTCCGGCCGGCAACTGGACTACCGCAATCCCGCGGAGTGCGGCGGCACCCTGGACGTCGACGCCAATGCTTCCCGCGCCGGCCTGAACGACCGTCCGGTGGAAAATGCTTTCTGGCCGGCCGGCAAGGCGGCGCCGGGAAACTATGAAATCGCCGTCCGCCATGTCCCGCGCAAGGACGAGCAGGCCCCCCGGGACACGCCGTTTCAGGTGCGACTGGTCCGGGAAGGTCGGGAATCGATCTTCAAGGGCACGATCCGGCCCAACGCGCTGGTGCCGGTCACGACCTTCACGGTGGAGCGCTGAGAGAACCCCATGATCGAGCGGAAACACGCGCAATATACGGTTTACCCGGCCGAATCGGCGATTCCCCGCTACCAGCGTGCCTGGGTTTGGGGCGCGGCGGCGGCGGCGGTTCTGCTGTCCGGCATCGCGGCCGGCTGGCTGTTCGCCGGCGCATCCCCCCGTCCCTGGGCGGGTGGCGCGCGGTTACCCGATGCCCGGCTGGTTGATGGCGCCGCGCTGCTGGCCCGGCGCGAGGCGGACAACGAACGGTTGCGCCGGCGCATCGCCGGGCTGGAGCAGGCCCTGGCTGGAGAGGCCTGCGCCCCGGCGATGCTGGAAGCGTTGACGCAGGGCGCCGAAAAGTAAACGGCGAGGGTTTTCCCCCCGTTCTCGCGATGAGGGCACACTCCTTGCTGAGCGTGGTGGTGCTGGAGCCGCGATTCTGATTCGACCGAAGGCGAGGGCGCATGGGCCCCCAGCAATTCTCATTTTGGCCTGAAAGGTACGTCCGCCGTAGGGTGGGTTAGGCGCGCCCCCTACCCATGCCGAGATTACCGCCGGGCGTTCCGCGCGCCGTAACCCACCAGACCGGCAACGATCACGCAACG
>JAVMKJ010000147.1:0-16192 GCA_031732855.1 Candidatus Competibacter sp. | reverse complement strand
ATGATCCAGCATATCGTGCGACGCTTCGCGCCGTCGGCCACATCGGAATACCGACAGGCCGGGGATTCCGGGCGGGCTTGACCCCGAAGCGGCGAACCGATGGACCGATACTGACACCACTTGACTCATCGGAGCGGCCTGCTTGGAACCCCAATCTTTCGTTGAATCGGCCGTGGTGCTGCTGGTGGCCACCGCCTTTGCCGTGGCCATCTTTCGCCGTTTTGGTCTGGGTTCGGTGCTGGGCTTGCTGGTGGCGGGCATTCTGATCGGCCCCCACACGCCGGGGTTCGTCGTGACCCAGGATGTAGAGGGGGTCCGCCACTTCACCGAACTCGGGGTGGTGTTGCTCCTGTTCGTCATCGGCCTGGAGATGCATCCGCATCGTCTCTGGTCCCTTCGACGCGCCATGCTGGGTCTGGGCACCCTGCAAATCCTGGTATCCGGCGGCGCGATCGCCCTGTTCATGCGCCTGTCCGAACCCGACTGGGGCATCGACCTCCTCGCCGGCCTGACCCTCGCCCTGTCCTCCACCGCCTTCGTCATGCAGATCCTGCAGGAACGCGGCGAGATCGCCAGTCCGCACGGCCAAACCACTTTCGCCATCCTCCTGATGCAGGATCTGGCGGTCGTACCCTTGCTCGCCCTGGTGCCGATTCTCGGGGACGTCGGGTCCTTGGCGGGGGACAGGCCACTGGCCCACCAGGCCCTCATCGTCGTCGTCGCCGTCGGCCTGGTCGTGGCCTCCGGCTACTACGTGATTCCCCGCGTCCTCGATTTGCTGGCGCGCCAGAACAATCGGGAAGCCTTCTTTCTGGTCGCCCTGGCAGCCGTCTTCACCGCCGCCTGGGCCATGGAAAAGGCCGGGTTGTCCATGGCGCTGGGCGCCTTTCTGATGGGGGTCGCCCTTTCCGGTTCGCGTTACAACTTGCAGATTCAGGCCGCGATCGATCCTCACAAGGGCCTGCTCATGAGCCTGTTCTTCGTCGCCGTGGGCATGTCGGTGGACGTTGGCGCGCTGGCGGCGGCGCCCTGGCTCTTCCTGAGCCAGGTCATCGCGATCGTGGCCATCAAAATCGCGGTCCTCCTGGGCCTCTGCCTGGCCTTCGGCGAGACTCGTCAGACGGCCACGCGGGTCGCCTTCATCCTCTCCCAGGGCGGCGAGTTCGGCTTCGTGCTCTTTGGCGCCGCCAAGGCCATGGGCATCCTCGACGACAACACTTTCGTGTTGTCCGTCGGCATCGTCTCCTTCAGCATGTTGATCACCCCCTTGCTGGTCAAAATGGGCGATGCGCTGGCGGCACGCTTCCCGGCCGCGGCGACGTCGGGGGAGGGAGCTTTTCATTTCTCGGTCGAAGGAACCGAAGCCAATGCGCGCGCCCTGGTGGCCGGTTATGGCCGCGTGGGCCACGTCGTGGGCACCATCCTGGCCGGCAGCGGAGTACCCTACATCGCCTTCGACACGAAACCCGACCGGGTCGACGAATTCCGCCACCTCGGCCACCCGGTCTATTACGGGGATGTCACCGACATGGACCTGCTGGTGGCCGCTCAGATCGAGCACATCGACCTGGTGGTGATGACCCTGGACGATCGCGAGGCCGCCCTGCGCGCCACCCGGCTGATCCGTAACCTGGCCCCCCGCGCCACCATCGTCGCGCGAGCGCGGGATCTGGTCGCCAGCAGCGCCTTGTTGCAAGCCGGCGCCAATAAGGCTTTTCCCGAGTTGGTGGAAGCCAGCCTGCGGCTGGCCGCCGAGGCCCTGGAGAGCCTGGGCGTGGCGGGCGAAGAGACCGAGATGCTGGTTCGCGGGGTACGCCGGGCCGATTACGCCCTGGTGCGGGAGAAGGGAGATCAGGAAAGCTAGCGGCGCCGGCCACGCGATCGAGCCCCGATGCGCCATGTTAGTGCTCCATTTCCGGGCACATTTCCAAATCCGCTCTATCTTGCGTCATCGTGTTCACGATCATGCACCATTACAAGGCACAAGATCCTCCCGCTATCGAGACTGATTGATTATCTAATTAATATATTTAATATTTATTATTTGGCATATTCCTTGATACGCTGCCCTCCAAGTTCGCGCTTCGGCGAACCGATCAACCACGATACGAGGGCTGCGCATGAAGAAGACGATGCCGAAGTTTCTCCCCTGGCTGCTGACCGGCGCGCTGACGTTGGGCGCCACGCTCGTTCACGCCGCCGATACCATCAAGGTCGGCGTGCTGCACTCGCTGTCCGGCACCATGGCCATCAGCGAAACCACGCTCAAGGACACCGTCCTGATGATGGTGGACGCGCAGAACAAGAAGGGCGGTCTGCTCGGCAAGAAACTGGAAGCCGTGGTGGTGGACCCGGCTTCGAACTGGCCGCTGTTCGCCGAGAAGGCGCGCGAACTGCTGCAGAAGGAAAAGGTGGCGGTGGTGTTCGGCTGCTGGACCTCGGTCTCGCGCAAATCGGTTCTGCCGGTATTCGAGGAACTGAACGGCATCCTGTTCTATCCCGTCCAGTACGAGGGCGAGGAATCGTCCCGCAACGTGTTCTACACCGGCGCCGCGCCCAACCAGCAGGCGATTCCGGCGGTGGACTACCTGATGAAGGATCTGGGCGTGAAGCGCTGGGTGCTGGCCGGCACCGACTACGTCTATCCGCGCACCACCAACAAGATTCTGGAAGCCTATCTCAAGGCCAAGGGGGTCAAGGACGAGGACATCATGATCAACTACACCCCATTCGGCCACTCCGACTGGCAGTCGATCGTCGCCGAGATCAAGAAATTCGGCTCGGCCGGCAAGAAGACCGCAGTCGTCTCCACCATCAACGGCGACGCCAACGTACCGTTCTACAAGGAACTCGGCAACCAGGGCATTTCCGCCAAGGACATTCCGGTCGTGGCCTTCTCGGTCGGCGAGGAAGAACTGTCCGGCATCGACACCAAACCGCTGGTCGGGCATCTGGCCGCCTGGAACTATTTCGAGAGCATCAAGAATCCGGCCAATGACGCCTTCATCAAGGAATGGCACGCCTTCATCAAAAACCCGAAGCGGGTCACCAACGACCCGATGGAAGCCACCTATATCGGCTTCAACATGTGGGTCAAGGCGGTGGAGAAGGCCAAATCCACCGATCCGGACAAGGTGATCGACGCCATGGTCGGGATCGAAACGCCCAACCTGACGGGTGGCATCGCCAAAATGCTGCCCAACCATCATCTGACCAAGCCGGTGTTCATCGGCGAAATTCAGGCCGACGGTCAGTTTGACGTGGTCTGGAAGACCAAGGGTCTGGTGGAAGGCGATGCCTGGTCCGACTATCTGCCGGGCAGCAAGGACATCATCGCCGACTGGGCCGATCCCAAGATCAAGTGCGGCAACTACAACACCGTCACCAAGAAGTGTTCCGGGCAGAACTACAAATAGGCTGAAGCGCTCGCCCGCCACCCAATCCCCCCGCCCCGCTCGTCGCAAGGAGCGGCAAAACGGGGGGATTGCTTCTCCACCGCTCCCATTAATTACGAGAGATCGTGCCCATGCCCTCCCGCGCGCCCGTTCGTGCCTGGCTGATAGCCGCGATGGTGATATTGGGGATTCTCGGCGGTTCGCCACCGGCGCGGGCCGGCGACGACGAGCTGCGCGCTACCCTCCTCCAGTTGCCCGACGCCGATTTCGATGGCAAGACCGAATTGGTCGAAAAGCTGGTGATTCTGGAACATCCCCGTGTCACCGCGATCCTGAAGGCGCTGTCCGACAGTCGCCTGTACTTCCAGGAAGATCCCGGGCGCATCGTCATCGGTCTGGGCGACGGCGCGGAGATCGCGATCGAGGATGCGGTCACCGGCGAAACCCTGGGACAAACCAGCAAACGCGGTCTGGATCGGATCACCGCCAACAACCGCTTGCGCAGCCTGATCGAGAATCGACTGGCCAGTCTGGGACTCGCCAGTGCCGATCCCCAACAGCGCAAGGCGGCGGTCGAAGCCTTCATGCGCAGTCCCGATCCGGCGGGCGCGGCGCCGTTGCGGGCGCGGTTGGAGGTCGAAACGGATAGCGATATCAAGGAACTGTTGGTCTTGGCGCTGGCGCTGGCCGATTTGTCCAGCGATGATGCCACCGTCCGCGCCAAGGCGGCCAACGCGCTCGGCGGTCGGATGCAAACCGAGATTCGCGGCCGGTTGACCCGGGTGGCGGCCGATGACAGCGATGCCGGCGTGCGCGAGGCGGCCAAGATCGCTCTGAGCCGTACCGAGTTCCGCCTGCAAATGCTGGGCTGGGCCGAAACCCTGTTCTTCGGCCTGTCGCTGGGATCGGTGCTGATTCTGGCCGCCATCGGCCTGGCGGTGACCTTCGGGGTGATGGGCGTGATCAACATGGCGCACGGCGAACTGATGATGCTGGGCGCCTATACCACCTGGCTGACCCAGCAATGGCTGCCGGTCAACTGGTCCCTGCCGGTGGCGATCCCCCTGGCCTTCCTGGTTTCCGGCCTGATGGGCATCGCCATCGAGCGCGGCATCATCCGCTTTCTTTACGGCCGGCCGCTGGAAACGCTGCTGGCGACGTTCGGCGTCAGCCTGATCCTGCAACAGGCGGTCCGCTCGATCTTCTCGCCGCTGAACCGCTCGGTCGCCACCCCGGACTGGATGAGCGGCACCATCTTGCTGGGACCGCTGGAAGTCACGCTCAACCGGCTGGTGATTCTCGGTTTCTGCATCGCGGTGTTCGCCGTGCTGTGGCTGGCGCTGCAACGCACCCGACTGGGATTGGAAGTGCGGGCGGTGGCGCAGAACCGGGCCATGGCGCGAGCGATGGGCGTGCGCTCGGCGCGGGTGGACGCACTCACCTTCGGCCTGGGCAGCGGCATCGCCGGCGTGGCCGGGGTCGCCCTGTCGCAACTGACCAACGTCGGCCCCAATCTCGGCCAGAGCTACATCGTCGATTCGTTCATGGTGGTCGTGTTCGGCGGCGTCGGCAATCTGTGGGGCACCCTGGTGGCCGGTTTGTCGCTGGGCGTCGCCAACAAGGTGCTGGAACCCTGGACCGGCGCGGTGCTGGCCAAGATCGTGGTGCTGGTGTTCCTGATTCTGTTCATCCAGAAACGGCCGCGCGGTTTGTTCCCGCAACGGGGCCGGGCGGCGGAGGTTTAAGCGATGTCACTACCCCGCTGGCTGCTCTCCGACCGCGCCGGGCTGGTGCTGCTGGCCGTGCTGGCCGTCATCGGCATCGGCGTGCCGGTGCTCAACCTGCTGGTCCCGCCCGATCACCCCCTGCACCTGACCGCCTATACCGTCACCCTGCTCGGCAAATACCTCTGTTATGCCCTGCTGGCGGTCGCGGTGGATTTGGTGTGGGGCTACATGGGCATCCTCAGCCTGGGCCACGCCGCCTTCTTCGCGCTCGGCGGCTACTGTTTCGGCATGTATCTGATGCGGCAGATCGGCGCGCGCGGGGTCTACGGCGATCCGGTGCTGCCCGATTTCATGGTGTTCTTGAACTGGAAGGAACTGCCCTGGTACTGGCACGGCTTCGACATGTTCGGGTTCGCGGCCCTGATGGTGCTGGTCGTGCCCGGCCTGCTGGCCTTCGTGTTCGGCTGGTTCGCTTTCCGCTCGCGCGTGTCGGGCGTCTATCTCTCGATCATCACCCAGGCGCTGACCTACGCGCTGATGCTGGCCTTCTTCCGCAACGAAATGGGTTTCGGCGGCAACAACGGCCTGACCGATTTCAAGGACGTGCTCGGCTTCCCGCTACATGCCGACGGTACTCGCATCGTGCTGTTCGTGCTGTCCGCCCTGGCGCTGGCGGGAGCTTATCTGACCTGCCGCTGGCTGGTGTCCACCCGGATGGGGCGGGTGCTGGTGGCGATTCGTGATTGCGAGGATCGCGCCCGTTTCCTCGGCTACCGGGTGGAACGGGTGAAAGCTCTGGTGTTCACCTTCTCGGCGATGCTGGCCGGAGTGGCGGGAGCACTGTACGTGCCGCAGGTCGGCATCATCAACCCCGGCGAATTCGCCCCGCTGAACTCGATCGAGGCGGTGATCTGGGTCGCGGTCGGCGGGCGCGGTACCCTGGTCGGGGCGGTGGTCGGCGCGGTGCTGGTCAACTACGCCAAGACCTGGCTGACCGGCGCGCTGCCGGAGGTGTGGTTGTTCGCCCTGGGGGGGCTGTTCGTGGCGGTGACCCTGTTGCTGCCGTATGGCCTGATCGGACTGTTGCGACGGCGCCGGGAGGCGACGGCATGAGCGAATTGATCTCCGAACTCGATGCCGGCGTCATGCACTCGCCGATCGGACCGGTCGATGCGACCCACGGCATCCTGTTATACCTCGAAGACGTCACCGTCAGCTTCGACGGGTTCAAGGCCATCGACAACCTGTCGCTGTACATCGGCGACGGCGAGTTGCGCTGCATCATCGGCCCCAACGGCGCCGGCAAAACCACGATGATGGACATCATCACCGGCAAGACCAAACCGGACACCGGGCGAGTGTTCTTCGGCCAGACCCTCGACCTGCTCAAACTGGACGAACCGGCCATCGCCCGCATCGGCATCGGCCGCAAGTTCCAGCGGCCGACCGTGATCGAACCGCTGACCGTGTCGGAAAATCTCGAACTGGCGATGTCGGGCGCCAAACGGCTGCGCGGGTTGATGACCACCCGACTCTCGGGCGAGGAGCGCGACCGCATCGACGCCGTGCTGGACCGGATCGGCTTGGCCGAGCACGGCGGGCGCATGGCCGGAATTCTGGCCCACGGCCAGAAACAATGGCTGGAAATCGGCATGTTGCTGATGCAGGAGCCGCGCCTGCTGCTGGTCGACGAGCCGGTGGCCGGCATGACCCCGGCCGAAATGGAACGCACCGCCGAATTGCTCCGGTCGCTGGCCGGCAGCCATTCGGTGGTGGTGGTCGAGCACGACATGGGCTTCGTTCGCTCCATTGCCGATCGAGTGACGGTCCTGCATCAGGGGCGGGTGCTGGCGGAAGGGCGGTTGGACGAGTTGCAGGTCGACCCCACGGTCATCGAAGTCTATCTGGGAGCCGGGGATGCTTACCATTGAAGGACTGAATCAGTATTACGGCGAATCCCACACCCTGTGGGATCTTGGGCTGGAGGTGCCGGAAGGCGCGGTGATCAGCCTGATGGGCCGCAACGGGGTCGGCAAGACCACCCTGCTGAAATGCCTCATGGGCCTGCTGCCGATCCGCTCCGGCCGGATCGCCTTCACCGGCCAGGAACTGCACCGCCTGCCCGCGGAACGGCGCGCGCCCCTGGGCATCGGCTACGTGCCGCAGGGCCGGCAGATCTTTCCGCTGCTGACGGTGGAGGAAAACCTCAAAATCGGCCTGGCGGCCAATCCGCGGCGGCCGCGACAGGTACCGGAATTCATCTTCGAGTTGTTCCCGGTGCTGAAGACCATGCTCGGGCGGCGGGGCGGCGATCTGTCCGGCGGACAGCAGCAGCAGTTGGCCATCGGTCGCGCCCTGGTGCTGGAACCGCGCTTGCTGGTTCTCGACGAACCCACCGAGGGCATCCAGCCCAACGTGGTTCGGGAAATCGGCCGGGTCATCCGCCGGCTGAATCAGGAGCAGATCGACCAGGCTCGGGAGCAAGCCGCCATCGTCCGGGAAATCGGCATGGCGGTCCAGCGATTGAACCAGGAACAGGGCATGACCGTGCTGCTGGTGGAACAAAAGCTGCCGTTCGCCCGCTGGGTCGCGCAGCGGTTCTGCATCGTCGACAAGGGCCGGGCGGTGGCGACCGGGGCGATGGCGGATTTAACCGACGGGCTGGTACGCCAGTATCTGACGGTATGAGCGGGTCGGCGAAAACGCCTGCCAGGTGTCCCCCGGACGCGCGTCGCATCGGACCCGGACAAGCTCCGGAGGGAAACATCCACCGCGAGACCAAAGCGTGCATGGCGCGCTCGCTATCACACCCTCGAAAAGTCGGCTAAACTCCAAAAAAGCATCGCACCAGCCGGCCAGCGTGCCCGGGCAAGGCACGGGTATGACCCCTGCCGATCCGCTTGCGCGACGAGGAAATTTTTCCATGCAAAACCATGATCTCTTCAACAAGGTCGAAGAGTATCGGTCCTTCGCTCCCGGCCAGACCATCTTTCAGGAAGGCGAACCGGGCGACAACCTGTATATCGTGGCCGAGGGTCAAGTCGACGTCGTGGCGGGCGGCCAGCTCATCGAAACGGTCGGACCCGGCGGCATCCTGGGCGAACTCGCGATGATCGACGACAAACCGCGCAGCGCCACGGCCACCGCCCGCGCCGCTTGCCTGCTCGCCCCGGTGAGCCGGCAACATTTTCTCGTTCTCATCCAGCGCACGCCGGCGTTCGCCCTCCAGGTCATGCGGGTGATGGCCGAACGGCTGCGCCAAACCACCCGCCAGATTTACAAGTAGCGCCACGCCCGGCACCCGCACGGCCAACGGCTCGAACCCGACCGCTTCCGCATGTCCAGGCATCCTCATTCGCGCCACGCGAGACCGCCGAACCCCCGCGATTTCTCATCCGCGGGGCATCCGGGATGCCGCCGCCATGATGGCGCCATCCGGCAACTCGCGGCGCGGTGGTCCCGCCCATGGAGACCTTCATGATTGAAGCCTCTGCCGTGTACCAAGACTATCCTGAATCACCCCGCGACACCCTGCTCGGCGACTACCCGGTCTCCGGTTCCGGCTACGACGAGATGTGTTCGGCGCCCGGCGAATTGCGGCCCCACTGGCGGGATATGACGCGGTTCCTGGAGGAAATCGGCGGCAAGGAACTGGAACGCCGCCATAATGAAATCCAGCGACTGTTGCAGGACGACGGCGTCACCTACAACACCTACGACGACCCGCGCGCCTCGCAGCGGCACTGGCTGGTGGACCCCATTCCGCTGTTGATGACCGGCGAGGAGTGGAGCGCGCTGGCGGTGGGGCTGGAACAGCGCTCGCGCCTGCTGAACGCGCTGCTGGCCGATCTGTACGGCCCGCGGCTGGCAATCCGCCAAGGTTGGCTGCCGCCGGAACTGATCCATGCCCACCCAGGTTTTCTGCCCCCCTGCCACCAGTCGCTGCCGGCCGGCTCTCGCTGGCTGATCTTCCACGGGGTGGATCTCGCCCGCGGGCGGGATGGAACGTTCCGGGTCTACGGCGACCGCGCCCAGTCGCCCTCCGGAGCCGGCTACACTCTGGAAAACCGTATCACCCTGGCGCGGGCCTTGCCGATGCTGTACCGCGATGCCCCGTTGCGCCGGCTGGCCTCTTTTCTGGAAACCGAACGTGCCACCCTGGCCGGACTGGCGCGGCACCATCCCGAAAACCCGCATGTGGTGCTGCTGACCCCCGGTCCCAACAATCCCGTCTACTTCGAACACGCCTATCTGGCCAACTACCTGTCGCTCAGCCTGGTCGAGGGCGAGGATCTGGTGGTGCGCGACGGCCGGGTCTGGCTGAAGACCCTCGGCGGGCTGCGGCCGGTGGACGTGATCCTGCGGCGGGTGCTCGATGCCTTCTGCGACCCCCTGGAACTGAGCGGCGATTCCCTGCTGGGCGTCCCCGGCTTGCTGCAAGCGGCGCGGGGCGGTCACGTCGTCCTCGCCAACGCTCTGGGCAGCGGCATCGTCGAGAATCCCGGCCTGGCGGCTTTCCTGCCGCTGCTGTGCCGGCAATTGCTGGGCGAGGATCTCAAGCTGCCTTCGCTGCCGACCTGGTGGTGCGGCCATGCCGGCGACCGCGACTACGTGCTGGCGAATCTGGACAGCCTGGTGGTGCGCTCGATCCTGCCGAGCAGTTCGTACTGGGAGGGCCACCAGCTCGACGCCGCCGCGCGCGCCCAATTGATCGCGCGCATCCAGGCCAAACCCCATCTGTTCGTGGCCCAGAATCCCTCACCGCTGTCCACCGCGCCGGTGCTGGAGGAAGGCCGGCTGGCGCCGCGTCCGGTGATGTTGCGCGGCTTCGTGGTGGCCGAAGACGATGGCTACCGGGTGATGCCGGGCGGTCTGGCCCGGGTCTCCTCGGGACTGGATACCTTGCAGGCGGCCCTGCAAAAGGGCGGCATCAGCAAGGACTGGTGGGTGCTGGCGCCCACCCCGCAACGCCATGTCAGCCTGTTGCGCCAAGCCTACGGCCCCATCGTCGTCACCCGCGACGGCAGCGATCTGCCCAGCCGGGTGGCCGACAACCTGTACTGGCTGGGTCGCTACAGCGAGCGGCTCGACAGCACCGCCCGCCTGCTGCGGGAAGCGCTCGGGCGGCTGCTGGAATGGGAGCAGGACAATACCGACGAACGTTGTCTGGACGATCTGTTCGAGGCGCTGGAAATCCCGGTCCCGCCGGTGGCGGAATCGCCGCGTGCCCGGTTCTTCGCGTTGCGTCAGGCGCTGCTGAACCTCATTCTGGAGTCCGAGCATCCGGGCAGTCTGCTGGTGATCTTCAACGGCATGTCGCGAACCGGCCGGGCGGTCCGCAACCACCTGGGCGACGACAGTTGGCGGCTGTTGAATCGCCTGCAACAGTCGGTTCAGGAACCGCCGGCCAGCCTGGGCGCCCGGCAGGCGCGGGAGCTGCTGGAAGAAGAACTGATGCTGGTGGCGGCGTTCTGCGGGCTGAACAACGAAACCATGCCGCACCATCAGGGTTGGCTGTTCTTCGACATCGGCCGCTATCTGGAACGGGTGTTGCGTACCCTGGATCTGTTCAAGCTGGCCTTCATCACCGCCCGCAATCCGGGCGTGCCACTATGGGAAGTGGTGCTCACCATCACCGACAACCTGACCGCCTACCGGCGGCGCTACCGTTCCGCACTGCACCCGACCGCCATCATCGACCTGCTGCTGTTCGACGAGGGCAATCCGCGTTCGGTCGGTTACCAGTTGCGGCGGCTGCAACGGCATATCGGCCGGTTGCAACAACCCGACGGTACCCCCTACCGCAGCGCCGAGGAGCGGATGATCCTGGAAGCCGTCGCCACCCTCCAACTCGCCGATATCGCGGCGCTGGCCACACTCTCCCACGACAGCACCCGCTCCAGCACCGAGCTGACCCGGTTGCTGGAAGCCGTGCAGAAACCGCTGCTGGGCCTGTCCGACGCCCTCACCCACAGCCACTTCAGCCACGCCGAGGTTCCCCGGCAACTCATCACGATGCGGCCATGAGGTACGCCATCACCCATCGCACCCTGTACCAGTACAGCAGCGGTGTGGCGCTGTGCCACAACGAAGCGTGGCTGCTGCCGCGGGAAGTGCCCTGGCAACTGTGCCGGCCCAGCCAGATCCGGATCAGGCCGCGGCCGGCGCTATCGATCGAGCGACAGGACTTCTTCGGCAACCGGGTGCTGTACTTCGCCATTCAGGACGTCCATTACCGGCTGGAAGTGACGGTTGCCACCGAGGTGCGGGTTTTGGACGAGCGACCGTTCGCTGAAGCCAGCCCTTCGCCGCCCTGGGAACAGACGCGCCGGATGCTGTGGGAAGACCCGGACCCGGAAATCGTCGAGGCGCGATTGTTCGGGCTGGACTCACCGTTCGTGGCGGTGCGGCCGGCATTCCGGGAATACGCCGAACCCAGCTTCCCACCGGGCCGGCCGCTGCTGGAAGCCGTGGCCGATTTGAACGAGCGGATTTACCGGGAATTCAAATACGACCCACACTTCACCACGGTGGCCACACCGCTCGATGAAGTATTGCGCGAGCGGCGCGGCGTTTGTCAGGACTTTGCGCATCTGGCCATCGCCTGCCTGCGGGCGCTGGGGCTGGCGGCGCGCTATGTCAGCGGCTATCTGGAAACCCTGCCGCCGCCGGGCCAGCCGCGACTGGTCGGCGCCGATGCCTCGCACGCCTGGCTGGCGGTCTACGTGCCGGGCGCCGGCTGGGCTGAATTCGACCCGACCAACCACTGCATGCCCCGGACAAAACACGTCACGCTGGCCTGGGGACGGGATTATGGCGACGTCGCCCCGTTGCGGGGAGTGATGACCGGGGGCGGCTCGCATGCAATGAAGGTAGCGGTGGATGTCGAGCCCAATCCGGAGCCGTTCAAATCGTCATAGAGACCCGCCCGCTCAAATCCGCACCGCCAGCACGTCGCAGGGCGCGCCGTGCAGCACGGCGTTGGCGGTCGACCCCAGCAGCAGCGCCAAGCCGTGGCGCCCGTGGCTGCCGACCACGATCAGATCGGCGCCATGATCCCGCGCGGCGCCGAGTATGCCTTCCTTGGTGGATGGCGCGTTGACCACCCATTTTTCGGCATCCTCGGCCCCGAGTCGTCGCGCCAGGTCGCCGAGCACGGCCCGTGCTTCCTGCAACAGCGCCTCGTCGGGCAGGTCCGGCAACACCGGCAGCAATTCATAACCGCCACCCAAGCCGATGTTCACATCCTCGACCACGTGAATCATGCTCAGGCGAGCCCCATATTTCCGGGCAATTTCCTTGGCCCGTTCGCCGATCCGCGTGGCGTCTTCGGAAAAATCGGCTGCGAACAGTACGTGTTGATAGGCCATGTCAGTTCCTCCCAGTGTTCCCGTCAATACCTCGGTCAAAACGATTGTCCCGATGGGATAGCTCGTTACCGCGCCACGCTTTCCAGCAACGTCCGCAGGAACTCCCGGGTTTCCTGGCGTGCCGGATCGTCCGGCGGCAACCGCTGTTGCGCTTCGCGCAGAGCACCCACTCCCAGTTTTATCTGCACCAGCCCGAGATTGTGCAGCGTTCGAGCATCATCGCGGCGGCGGAGCGCCTCCCGGTACGCACGCTCCGCCGAATCCAGCCGACCCTGCTCGGCGTAGAGGTTGCCCAACTGGAACCAGGGACCGGCGTCCCTGGGTTTGAGCCTCGTCAATTGCAAATAATAGCCTTCCGCCACATCCCAGCGGCCGGTTTCATAGGCCTGCCGGGCACGCTCCTCGATGAATTCCGGACTGGGCGGACTGGAACCGCCGGACGGGAGCGCCGGAGACGCCGACGGCGCACCCGCCGGCTCGCCAGCCCGCGGGCTGGCGACATCCGATGCCGGCGTGCCGGACAACCTTTCCAGCGCGGCGCACCCGCTCAAGGCGACGGAAAAGATGACCATCCACCAAAACCGGGGCATAGGTAGCGATCCCATCCAGATCAATGTCTTAATACTTAAAACTTATTGATTCTACAACAAAAACACCGTGGCCAGCCCCAGGAAAATGAAAAAACCCATGCCGTCGGTGATAAAGGTCAGCAACACGCTCGAACCCAGCGCCGGATCGCGTCCCATCCAGTGCAGGGTCAACGGAATGGCGACCCCCACCAGCGCCGCCAGCAGCAGGTTCAGCAGCATGGCCGCCGCCATCACCCCTCCCAGCGGCAGGTTCCAGTAAAGCAAATAGGCAAACAGGCCGACCGTCGCCCCCCACACCGCGCCGTTCAGCAGGCCGACTCCCAGTTCCTTGAATACCAGGTGCCAGTGATTTTCCGGAGCGATTTCGCCCAGCGCCAGACCGCGCACGACCAGCGCGGTGGTCTGGTTGCCGGAATTGCCGCCGATGCCCGCCACGATCGGCATCAGGGTCGCCAGCGCGACGATCTGAGAGATCGTACCCTCGAACAGCCCGATGACCCGCGAGGCGATGAAGGCCGTGCACAGGTTGACCGACAGCCACAGCCAGCGATTGCGGGCGCTGGCCCAAATCGGCGCGAACAGGTCTTCGTCACCCCGCAGGCCGGCCATGTTCAGAGCGTCCTCCTCCGATTCCTCGCGGATATAGTCCATCACCGCGTCCACCGTCAGCCGGCCGAGCAGCTTGCCTCGTTCGCTCACCACCGGCGCCGATACCAGATCGTAACGCTCGAAAGCCCGAGCCGCGTCGCCCGCGCTGTCGGTGGCATCGAACATCACCGGATCGGCCAGCATCAGCGTCGCCACCGGCGTCTGTGGGTCGTTCAGCAACAGCGCCCGCAACGGCATCACCCCTTTGAACAGGTGGCGGGCATCCACCACGAACAGGCTGTCGGTGTTGGGCGGCAGATCGTCCCGGCCGCGCAGCAGCGACAATACCTGCTCGACCCGCTGGCTCTCGCGCACCGTCAATATATCCTGAGTCATCAGGTGACCCACCCAATCCTCGGGATAGGCCATGGTGGTTTGCAGCCAGTCGCGATCGCGGGCGGTCAACGCTCGCGAGACTTCGGCCAGCACGTCTTCCGGAACCGCCTCGGCCAACTCCGCTAAATCGTCGGCGTCGAGCTGGCCCAGTACCCGCACCAGTACCGGCCGCTCCAACGCTTCAATCAGCGAGTCCCGCGCTGCGTCGGACACTTCCAGCAGCACTTCGCCGCCGCGGTCGTCCTGAATCTGCCGCCAGGCCAGCAAGCGATCATCGAGCGGCAGGGCTTCCAGGACGAACGCGATATCCGCCGGATGCAGCTTGCGCAGTTTGAGCTGCAATTCAACCAGGTGCTGGCGATGGACCAGCGATTCGATCAGATCGTGACGGGGGCTGACGTGGTCCCGGTCGACCATGGTCTCGACCAGCCGATGCTTCTCCAGCAGCTTGACGATCTGCCGCAGGCTATCCTCGACCTTGTGGGGAGATTTGGGCGACATGGCGACGGAATCAGTCACGAGGCGATCACACCGGGAATAGACGAATTGGAAACATGGTCGAATGGTCTGGCAGGACGGATCGGCGTGGTGTAATGCGCCGCGTCAGGACCGCTCGCCGGTCAGCGAGGCCATTCGGCCGTTTCCGGCGCCAGCGCCCCATCCGGCCTACCCGGACGCATTTCTTCCCGCGCTTGTTTGACCGTACCGGCGGACCACGTAATCGTCCACGATCCGCTGGAACTCGGCGGCGATTTGGTCGCCCTTGAGGGTCACGGTCTTCTCGCCGTCCACGTAGACCGGCGCGACCGGCACTTCGCCGGTACCGGGCAGGCTGATGCCGATGTTGGCCTGCTTGCTCTCGCCGGGACCGTTGACCACGCAGCCCATCACCGCCACGGTCAGGTCTTCCACTCCGGAATAACGACCGCGCCAGACCGGCATCTGCTCCCGTAAATAATCCTGAATCTGCTGGGCCAACCGCTGGAAATAATCGCTGCTGGTTCGACCGCAGCCGGGACAGGCCACCACCGCCGGGGTGAAGGCACGCAATCCCATCGATTGCAGAATCTCCTGGGCGACCAGAACTTCCTGCGTCCGACTGCCGCCTGGCTCGGGGGTCAGCGAGACGCGGATCGTGTCGCCGATGCCTTCCTGCAACAACACCGCCAGCGCGGCGGTCGAGGCGACGATGCCCTTGCTGCCCATGCCGGCCTCGGTCAGGCCAAGATGCAAGGGATAGTCGCAGCGCGCCGCCAGCTTGCGGTACACCGCGATCAAGTCCTGCACCCCGCTCATCTTCACCGATAGCAGGACGCGGTCGTGCCCCAGCCCGATTTCCTCCGCCCGGCGCGCGCTGTCCAGCGCCGAGACGATCATCGCCTCGTGCATCACCTCGGCGGCGGGCTTCGGCTCCGGCAGGCGGGCATTTTCGTCCATCAGCCGCGCCGCCAGTTCCTGATCGAGACTGCCCCAGTTGACGCCGATTCGCACCGGCTTGTCGTGCCGGCAGGCGATCTCGACGATGGTGGCGAACTGCTCGTCCTTCTTCCGGCCGCGGCCGACGTTGCCGGGATTGATGCGGTACTTGTCGAGCAGTTCGGCGCAGGCCGGGTACTTGCTCAACAGACGGTGACCGTTGAAATGGAAATCGCC
Source organism: Candidatus Competibacter sp. (assembly GCA_031732855.1). Classification (GTDB taxonomy): domain Bacteria; phylum Pseudomonadota; class Gammaproteobacteria; order Competibacterales; family Competibacteraceae; genus JAVMKJ01. The sequence continues at coordinate 473 of JAVMKJ010000147.1, read as the reverse complement.
GATCAGCGGCACGTCGATGCCCCGCGCCGCCAGTCGCTCGCGGATTTGCGGCACGGCGGCGGCGGCTTCCTCGTTGTTGACGGTGACCCGCGCCAGTTCCGAGCCGGCCCGCGCCAGATCCGCCACCTGGCTTACGGTCGCCGCGACATCGGCGGTATCGGTATTGGTCATGGATTGCACCACGATGGGCGCGGCGCCGCCCACGGTGACGGATCCGATGCGGACGGCGATACAGGGACGGCGCGGGATGGGAGGGCTGGAACGGGTCATTGGCTCACCTGAGAAGCTGCACAAAAACTAACCGACTGATTGATGAAAACCTCGTAGGATACGCATGGCATACCCCACGCCGCCGCGCCCGCGAGCGGCGGACGTGAGTCCGCTGTTTCGGTCCCAGTCGCTATCGCCGACGCCTTGCCGCGTTCCGGGAAACAGGGGGCTGACGCCCCCCGCTCGCGGAACGACCGCGCCGC
>JAVMKJ010000146.1:0-16272 GCA_031732855.1 Candidatus Competibacter sp. | reverse complement strand
GCCCTCACCCCCAACCCCTCTCCCGGAGGGAGAGGGGAGTTTTTGTACGGGTTCTAAAGTTCGCCCAGTGCCGGGCGGCGCGCGCGCACCGCGCGGAGGGCGGCCAGGGCCTGCTCGTAATCGAACGCCTCGATCTGTCGGGCCAAGTCATCGGTTGCAACTTCGCCCAGGGCGGCTCGCAGCAGCGCCGCCGATTCGCGGAACACTGCGTTGGCTCGCACGTCGTCGCCGGCCAGGAGCGGTTCCAGCCGGGCCAGCGCCGCGCGGACCTGCGGCCAGTCCACCGCGGCGGCGGGCGGTGCGTCTGCTTCGGCCGGCAGCGCGGCCCCGAGGGCGGCCAGCAGCGCATCCTGCTCGACCTCGAGCGCCGCCGCCAGCGGTTCCAGTTCGGCCGCCGACCGCCCGGCGCGCAGCGCCGCCTCCAGCTCGGCGGCCCGCGCCTGCACCCGAAACGCGCCGAGGGTGCCCGCCACCCCCTTGAGGGCGTGGGCCAGGTGGCGGGCCGCGGCGGCGTCCCCGGCATCGAGGCGCACGCGCAACGCGGCGCCGTCCCCGGCGTGGTCGGCCCGATACCGCCGCAGCAGGCGGACATAGCTGGCGACCTGCCCGCGCAGGTTGCGCACCCCCAGCGCCGCGTCGAGACCGGGGATCGCCGCCAGCGGAGTCGGCAGGGTGGTGGCGTCGATCGCCGGGACGCCGGCCGGCTCGACCGCCTCCGCCGCCGGCTCGGGCAGCCAGGCGAGCAGGGTGGCGAACAGGGCATCCGGGTCGACCGGCTTGGCGACGAAGTCGTTCATCCCGGCGTCCAGACAGGCGCGGCGGTCCTCGGCGAAGGCGTTGGCGGTCATCGCCAGAATCGGCGTGGTCTCCCGGCCGGCGATCCGCCGGATTTCCACCGTCGCCGCCAGCCCGTCCAGCTCCGGCATCTGCACGTCCATCAGAATCAGGGCGTAGGCGGTCCCCCGCGCCCGCTCGACCGCCTCGGCGCCGTTCGCCGCCAGATCGACCGCGAACCCCATGCCCCGCAGTAGATCCAGCGCCACTTCCTGATTGATCGGGTTGTCTTCCGCCAGCAGCAGCCGCGCCCCGGCCCCCCGCCGCCGCAGTTCCCGTTCCACCGCCGCCGCTTCCAGGGTCGGAGGGGCGACGGCCTGGGCCTGCCCCCGTTGCAGCCGGGCGGTGAACCAGAAGGTGCTGCCCGCTCCGGGCCGGCTCTCCACCCCCACGTCGCCTCCCATCAGTTCGGCCAGTCGCCGGGTGATGGCCAGCCCCAAACCCGTCCCGCCGTATTGCCGCGTGGTCGAGACGTCGGCCTGTTCGAAGGCGGCGAAAATCCGGCGTTGCTGGTCGGGGGCGAGCCCGATCCCGGTGTCCCGGACCTCGAACCGCACCAAGAGCCCGGCGGTTGCTTCCTCCAGCAACCGGGCCCGCAGGGCGATCCCGCCCCGTTCGGTGAACTTGACCGCGTTGCCGGCGTAGTTGAGCAGGGCTTGCCGCAGCCGCGTCGCGTCCCCCCGCAGCCAGTCCGGCACGGCGCCGCCATCGACCGTTACCGCGAGCCCCTTGGCCCGCGCCCCTTCGGCGATCACGGCCCGCACCTGTTCCAGCAGGCCGGGCAGGTGAAAGTCGCTCCGCTCCAGTTCCAGCTTGCCCGCCTCGATCTTCGACAAATCCAGAATGTCGTTCAGAATCGCCAGCAGGTGGCGGGCGGCGGCGTCGATCTGGTCCAGTCGCTGGGCTTGCGCCGGGGTCGGTTCCTCCCGCTTGAGCAGGTGGGTCAGCCCGCTGATGGCGTTCAGCGGCGTGCGGATCTCGTGGCTCATGTTGGCCAGAAACGCGCTCTTGGCCCGGCTGGCCGACTCCGCCAGTTCCTTGGCGGCGCCCAGCGCCGTCTCGGCCCGGCGCCGCATGACGATCCGCCACAGGTCGTCCCCGATCAATTGCAACTGGTGTTCGTCCGATTCGTCGTAGTCGGCCGGCTTGTTGCCGACCCCGAGCAGCACCCGCACCTGGTCCCCTTCCACGATCGGCACCCCCAGGTGGCGGATCAAATGGGCGTGCCCCGCCGGGTAGCCCCGGCGGTCGGGCAGGTTCTGGTAGTCGTTGTGGACCACCGGCCGCCGCCGCCGCGCCGTGTCGGCCCACACCCCGGCCAGCGAAATCGGATAGTGGCCGTCGTAAACCGCCGTGCAGTGCTTCAGGGTGTCGGCCGACCAGGTGTAGAGCTGGAGGGTTTCCTGGTCGTCGTTGACGAAATGCAGGTAGCCGATCTCGCTGTCGGTCAGCCGCACCGCTTCCTCGATGCCCCGCTGCAACAGTTCGCGCTCGTCCATCCCCTCGGCGGCCTGGCTCATCTCGAACATCGCCTTCAGCCGCAGGTCGCTCGCCCGCAACTGCCGGTTGGCCGCCTCCAGTTCCGCCGTGCGCGCGGCCACCCGCTCTTCCAGATGCTGGCGGTGTTGCTCCAGTTCGACCGCGATCCGCTTGCGCTCGGTGATATCGATGAGCGTTACCATGACCCTTTGATCGGGAAGTCGAATCACATGAAACTCGATATCCCGTGGTATACCATCGGCGCGGACGACCTTGAACTCCTGGCCTACATCCGAATGTTCATGCAGTCGTTCATTGGTCAGGACGTTCGTTCGCCAGCGGCGCATGACTTCCGCGCGATAGTCGGCATCGGGGTAGGCTTTCTCGAACATGGTATCGGCGTCGGGGATATCCGACCGTGTGTAGCCCGTGATTTCGGTAAAGGTCGTATTGAGGTAATCAATAGTCCCATCCGCGCCGATGAGAACGATGCCATAGGGCGCGCTCTGGATGACCGACGTCAGCGCCGACTGGCTCTTTCGCAACGCTTCCTCGGCTTGCTTGCGCTCGGTGATGTCCAGAATCACGCCGATGAGCCCACCCACCCCTCCGTCGGCATTGGAAAAGGTGGCCTTGTGGAAAATCACGTCGTGGACGACCCCGCGGGCATCCTTGACCTGGGATTCGTAGACTTGTAAACCGCTCCGCTGGAGGAGTTCGAGATCCTGCGTGTGGTAGGTCTCGGCCAACATGCTGGGGGAAATGTCGAACACGGTTTGGCCGATGATATCCTTTCGGTTCTGGCCGAAGAACTCCTCGAAGACCCGGTTGCAGCCGAGATAGCGGCCCGCCGAATCCTTGTAGAAAATCGGCACCGGGATGGCATCGAGCAGTATCTCCAGGAATTCGTTGGTCATCCGCAGCGCCGCTTCCGCCCGCTTTTGCTCGGTGATGTCGCGCCAGATGCCGAGAAAGTAATCCCGCCCGCGCAGGCGGATCACCCGCACGGTGACTTGCGTATCGAGAATGCGGCCGTCCTTGCGGCGGTGCCGGGCCTCGAAACTGGCGCCGCCGGTCACCAGCAGCCGCGCGCACAACGCTTTGATGTCGTCCTCGCTCAAATCCGCCTGAATCGCGGCCAGCGGCAGCCCGACAAACTCCTCATGGCGATAGCCCAGCATCCGGCACGCCGCGTCGCCGACCTCGGCGAAGCGCAGGGTTTCGGCGTCCACCAGATCGATGGCTTCGCCGGCCTCGTTGACGATGGTGCGATACAGTTCCTCCCGTTCGCGCCATGCTTCCTGCGTCGCCCGGATTTCGGTCATGTCGCGCGATATCCCGATGAGCACCGGCCGGCCGTCCCATTGGCCCCTCTCCACGCGGGTGTCCACCGGGACGCGCCCGCCGTCGGCCCTCAGCAGGGGCAGCGGGTAGCGGGCGCGGGTTCCGGCCAGTATCTCGGCGATCGCGCGCCGGGCCTCGTCGCGCGTCTCGGGCGGATGCACGGTCCAGACCGGCTGGCCGAGCAAAGTTTCGCCGTAGCCCAGCCCGTCCGCCACCGCCGGGTTGTAGTGCAGGATGCGACCCTCGCGGTCCAGCACGAACAGATAATCGTGGATGACGTCGAACAGCCCGGCCAGATTTTGCCGCTGCCTGGCGGTTTCTTCCTGGGCCGACAGCCGTTCCAGGGCTTGGGTGAACTGGCGCGCGAGGGTTTCCAGGGCGGTCACGGTCAGCCGCTCGACCGCCCCGACCTGCTTGCTGGCCAGGTTGAGGCAGGCGAGGGGTTCGCCGCCGACGCGAATCGGCAACACCACCAGCGAACGGATGCCCTCTTCGACCAACTCGGGTTCCTCAACCAGCCAGGCATCGGTGCAATGGTCCCGCGGAGGGGCACAGCCGCAGCGCAGCCGGCCCTGCCGGATCACGTCCGCCCGGGGAGAATCCGCCGCCCGGTGGCTGACCCGGGCGAAAAACGCTTCGGACAGGCCCCGCTGGACCACCAGCCGATAGCCGCCGTCCGGCTCGCGCCAGTACAGTCCGCCACCGTCCAGTTCGGGCAGGCGCAGCGCGCTGGCCAGAATGGCCGCCAGCAACTCCCGCCGTTCGGGCTCTCCGGCGAGCAGCGTGGAAAACTCGTGCTGTGTTTGCACCAGCAGCTCGGCGTGCTCGCGCTCGGAGATGTCGAGCAGGGTGCCGGCGGTAAGCAACGGCTGGCCCGCCTCATCCCGCCGCACCACCCGGCCTCGCGCGTAAAACCAAAGCCACCGGCCTTCCGCCGCGCGCAGGCGATATTCGGCTTCGTACAGCAGATTGTCGGTCGCCTGCGCCGCCGCGACGCGCGCTTGCACGCGCGGCAAGTCGTCGGGATGGATCAGGTCGAGCCAGGCCGCCAGGCTGGAGGGAACCGGTGCGATGCGGTAGCCCAGCAGGGCGCGGAGGGAAGGACTCCAGAACACGCGGTCGGCGACGTGATCGTACTCCCAGACGCCGATGTCGGCGGCGTCCAGGATCTCGGTCAGGTCGGATTGCAGGCGCGGAGGCTCCCTCGGCGGTGTTTCCCGCGAATCGGTGGCGTTGGAATCATCGGGATCGATCAGTGCGTTCACGCGGACGCTCCCCCGTTTACTCGTCGCGATCGTGCAAGGAGCAAGGAGTCTTTTTCACATTTTTCAAGGATCGCGACAACATCAGGCCTCCCATCCCCCTGCCTTATCAAACATTCAGGCCGGTTTCTCCCGGCGTCGCCCCGCCGCTCCGGCGCTCGATCACGAGCGCCCGCACCGTCTTGAGGGCCTCCTCGTATTCAAAGCGGTCGAGCTGGCGTTCCAGGATTTTCGCGGCTTCGCCCAGGGCGGCGCGCAGCAGCGGGGCGGCGGCCCGGAACACGTCGCCGGCCTGGATATTATCCTCGGCCAGCAGAGACTCAAGCTGGGCCAGCACGGTCCGCGCCCGCTCTTCGTCCACGGCCGGCGTCGGAGGAGTTCCGGCCCCGCTCTCGCCGGTCGGGGGCAGGGCCTCGCCCGCGGCGGCGGATTGCAGGGATGGGCTGGATGGCTCGGGCAACCAGCGCAACAAGGTGGCGTAGAGCGCGTCGGGTTCCACCGGTTTGCCGATATGGTCGTTCATCCCGGCGGCCAGGCACGCCCGCCGGTCTTCGTCGAAGGCGTCGGCGGTCATGGCCAGGATCGGAGTCCACTGATAGCCGGGCAGTTGGCGGAGGGCGCGGGTGGATTCGAGTCCGTCCAGAACCGGCATTTGCACGTCCATCAGGATCAGGTCGTAGCGGGCGGCGCCGGCCCGGTTCACGGCGGCCTGACCGTCTTCGACCAGATCGACCGTCAGGCCAACCGCTTGCAGCAGATCGAGGGCCACTTCCTGGTTGATCGGGTTGTCCTCGGCCAGCAGCAGCCGGACCCCGGCGGCCCGGCGCCGCAGCTCGGCCTCGACCCCACCCGCCCCGGTGGCCGGACCCCCGAGCCGCCGGCTGTATCCCTGCTCGAACCAGGCGGTGAACCAGAAGGTGCTGCCCGCCCCGGGCTGGCTCTCCACCCCCACCGTGCCTCCCATCAGCTCGGCCAGCCGCCGAGTGATCGCCAGCCCCAGTCCGGTGCCGCCGTGGCGGCGGGTGATGGAGGCGTCGGCCTGCTCGAAGGCTTCGAACAGCCGGGGCAGTTGCTCGGCGGCGAGCCCGATGCCGGTGTCCCGCACCTCGAAGCGCGCGCAAATCGCGTCGTCACGCTGCCCCAGCCGTCTGGCGCGCAGGGTGATGGTTCCGCTCGAAGTGAACTTGACGGCGTTGCCGGCGTAGTTGAGGAGCGCCTGGCACAGCCGGGTGGGATCGCCGCGCAGCCATGCGGGGACGTCCCCGCCATCGATCTCGATCGCCAGCCCCTTGGCCGCGGCCGGACCGGCGATCAGGGCATGCACGCGAGCGAAAACGGCGGCCAGCGGGAAGCTGATCCGTTCCAGTTCCAGCCGGCCGACCTCGATCTTGGACAGATCGAGCACGCCGTTGAGGATCGCGAGCAGATGCCGGGCGGCCTCGTCGATCTTGCTCAGCCGCTCGGCCTGCTCGGGCGTCGGTTTATCCCGTCGCAGCAGGTGGCTGAAACCGATGATGGCGTTCATCGGGGTGCGGATCTCGTGGCTCATGTTGGCCAGAAACGCGCTCTTGGCCCGGTTGGCGGCTTCGGCCCGCTCGCGTGCCTCGGTCAACTGCTCGGTGCGCTCGGCGACGAGTTCCTCCAGGTGGTGATGGTAGCGGTCCAGCTCGGCGGCGGTTCGCTTGCGCTCGGTGATATCTTCCTTGATCGCCAGATAGTGGGTGATCCGTCCGTCCGACTGGCGGATGGGGGTGATGCGCGCGAACTCGATATATTCCTCGCCGCTCTTGCGCCGGTTGACGAACTCTCCCTGCCACATTTCGCCGCGGGTGAGTCGGTCCCAGAGTTCGGCATAGGTCGCGACGGGCGTTTTGCCGGACTGGAGAACGCGCGGGTTCTGGCCGAGGATTTCCTCGAGGCGATAGCCGGACACGGTGACAAAGGCGGCATTGGCATATTCGATCCGGGCCTCCAGGTCGGTGATCACGATGCTCGCCGGACTCTGCGCCACCGCCAGGGAGAGCTTGCGCACCTGCGCTTCGGCGGCCCTGCGGGCGGTGATATCGCGACCGATGCCCAGCACCCCCAGCACGGTTCCCCCGGCATCCCGCATCGGGGTCTTGATGGTTTCCAGCAGCACCCGGCGGCCGCCCTCGGCGAAGGTGATCCATTCCTCGTTGACGGACGGCCGACCGGCGGCGAGGGCCTCCCGATCCTTCTGCCAGAAAAAATCGGCCAGCTCGGCGGCGACGAAGTCGTGGTCGGTCTTGCCGAGAATATCGGCTTCCCGGGCGCCGAAGAAGCGTTCGAACGGCGGATTGCAGGCGAGATAGACTCCGTCCGGGTCCTTCAGCCAGATCAGATCGGGAATGGTGTCGATCAGGGTGCGCAGCCGGCCGCGTTCGCTGGCGAGTTGCCGGAAGGTCCGCAACTCCGTCTGCCGCTGGCCCTGGAGCAGCGAGTCCCGCAACACCTGGGCCTCGCGCTGGTGGGCAACAAAGGTGGCCAGGACGGCGAACGCCAGGATCATCACGCCCGTCAGGGCGATCCAGATCGCATTCCGCCAGGCCGGCGCATCCACTTCGGCCCGATCCAGCTTGACGAGCAGAAACCAGTCGGTCCCCGGAATCGCGCTCGCCACCCCCACGACCGGCGCCCGTCGATCGTCGATCCCTTCGACGACCTCGCCCGGCTTCGCTTCGCTCCGGAGAACCCGCGCCACCAGCGGATCCGGCTGCCGTTCGTCAGGACGGGGCGGCGGGGCGGTCGCGGCCGGGGGAGGGTTTCGTTCGCTGGAGAAGTACGCCGGATCGCCGTCGCGCCCGAACAGCAGGGTCTGGGCGCTGGCGCCGGGCAACGGCCAGAACCGGAGCAGGGGGCCAAGAACGGCTTCGACATCGGCGCGGAGAACGACGACCGGACCGGGCCGGCCCTCCGGCAGGGACAAGGGCGCGACGAAATCCAGATGCAACGACGACGGCCGGTCCCCGTCGCGATACAGACCGGTGTTCGACACCCGTCCTTCCGCGATGGCCCGCCGGATGGCGGCGCGCAAGGGAGGTGCGATGGCGGGGGGCGAGTCTCCCGTGGCCAGCACCACCTCGCCCCGTTCGTCGAGCACCCACAGGCTCTCATAGCCATAGGCCGACTGGTACTGCCGCAGGTACTCCCGCAACGGATCGCGACTCGAGGCATCACCCGCGTCGCGCCAGCGTCGATACAGATCGGCGGCATAGCGGCTGCCGGAGACCAATTGCGCATCTCCCTCGCGCTCCCCGAACCAGGCGGCAAGATGACCGGTCTTCAGGTCGGCCACGGTTTGAAGCCGTGCGACCTCCTCCACCCACTGCTGGCGGCTGGTGTAGGCAATGGCGCCCAGGGTCAGAGCGAAAATGGCGGCGACGAGCAGGAGAAACGGCCAGGCCAGCAACGGTCGAAAACCGACCCCGGCGGCCGTCGGGGCCTCGAGCGGCGGCGAGCTGGCCAAACCGGCATCCGGCTCCGCTTCGCCGGCCGGTCCCCGGCTCGCGGCTGTGGCGCCGGAAGATTCGACCCCCTCCCGGCGACGTTTGGAACCCATGAATTCCTCTCCTGTCACGGTCGTTCGCTGAAGAACAGTCAGGGCGAGGGCCGTATCCGGTCTGGACCACCGGCGGTTTCTAGACGACGGCCGTCCTGCTCAGCAGGGATTCTTCGCTGTCGCCATACCGCTCGGCGATTCCCCGCAACTCGTCGAAGATCGCCAGGAAAGCATCCGTCACATCCGGATCGAACTGACGGCCGCGCTCGCCGGTGATGATCGAGCGGGCCTGCTCGAACGGCATCGGTGGCTTGTACACCCGCCGGCAGATCAGGGCATCGAACACGTCCGCCACCGCCATCAGCCGCGCGGAGATGGGGATCGCCTCGCCGGCGAGCGCATCAGGATACCCGCCACCATCCCATCGTTCGTGGTGCCAGCGGGTGATTTCCTTGGCCAGGGTCATGAACTCCACCGACCTCTCGGCATCGCGCTCGGCCTGTTCGATGGCATCGCTGCCCAGTTGGGCATGGGTTTTCATGATCTCCCATTCCTCCGGAGTCAGCTTGCCCGGCTTGAGCAGGATGTGATCGGGAATCCCCACCTTGCCGATGTCGTGCAGCGGCGCCGACCGGGCCAGCAGATCGACATTGCGGTCGCTCAGGAAGGCGGCGAACCGGGGATGTGGTTGCAGTTGGCGGGCCAGGGTCCGCACGTATTCCTGCGTGCGACGCAGATGGTTGCCGGTCTCCGGATCGCGGGTCTCGGCGAGCCGCGCCAGGGCGTGGATGCTGACTTCCTGAATCAGCAGGTTCTCGCCCAGGCGGCGCGTCACCTCGGCTTCCAGGAAAGCGTTCTGGTCCTGGAGCCAGTCGCGCGCCTGCTTGAGTTCCAGTTGGGCGCGCACCCGGGCCAGCACGATGGCCGACCGCAACGGTTTGGTGATGTAGTCCACCGCGCCCAGATCGAAGCCGTGTTGCTCGTCCTCGGTGGTGTCCATGGCCGTGACGAAAATCACCGGAATGTTCCGCGTGGCCGGGTTGCCACGCAGGTGATCGAGCACCGCGTAACCATCCATCTCCGGCATCATCACATCGAGCAGAATGAGATCGGGTTTGGGTTCGGATGTGGCGATCTGCAAGGCGCGCCGACCTGAAATAGCCGCCCGTACCTGGTAGCTGGATTTCAGCAACTCGGCCAATACCGCGAGGTTCTCCGGCATATCGTCAACGATCAGGATGGTGTATTGAGATTTTTCCACCCCGGCAGCAGGCATGTTTACCTCCTCGAACAGGCTGGGCCATCACATCCGGGATGCCGGATTTCCATCCACCCCGTGGATTCAGACCCAAGCGGCCAACAGCCATCATCTGTTATCAACGAGGCTTCGGACAGTTTTTACTTTGACAAATCAAGAACTTGGTCATTCACAAATCGGGTTCAATCCCAGTCGAGAGGTAACCGCGAACCGCAAAAAATTCACAAGTGCTTGATTTGTTATTTTTAGGGGGCACCGGTCTTAAATTCCCCCTCCAAACTGTCCGCGCCATTGGTTATTAAAAGACCCGGCAAGGCGGCGATGGGTGGCTTGCCCAATATCGTCCGGCGCTTGGCGCGACTTCTTCTAAAATGATAAGTTATTTGTCCCATTTTGCCTAATGCGGAACCCGTCGCCGAAAGATGCCCACCCCGGTTTTCCATACCATCGGCCTGATCGGCAAGTTTGGCGATCCCAACTTCTCGGACACGCTCGGCCAGATCGCCGACCATCTGCGCCAGCGTCAGCTCAGGGTGTTGCTCGATGAAAGCTCGGCCCGGCTGATCCCGGACAACGGTCTGGAAGTGGCCGGCCGCGCGACCATCGGCCAGCAATGCAATCTGGTGATCGTCATGGGCGGCGACGGCACCATGCTGAACGCCGCCCGCTCCCTGGTGGACTACGAGGTGCCGATTCTGGGGGTCAACCTGGGGCGGCTGGGGTTCCTGGCCGACGTCTCGCCCGGCGAAATCCCGCACAGCCTGGACGAAGTGCTGGCCGGGCAGTTCCGCGAAGCCCGCCGCTCGCTGCTACACGCCCAGGTATTGCACGAAGGCCGCGTGGCGAGCGAGGCCGACGCCCTCAACGACGTGGTGGTGCACAAGCGCGAGGTCGCGCGGATGATCGAAGTCGATGCCTTCGTGGACGGGCGCTTCCTCAACGCCTACCGGGCCGACGGTCTGATCATCTCCACCCCGACCGGTTCCACCGCCTACGCGCTCGCCGGCGGCGGGCCGATTATCCATCCGGGGCTGGAAGCGGTGGTCCTGGTGCCGATCTGTCCGCACACCCTGACCAACCGGCCGATCGTGGTCAAGGCCGACAGCATCATCGAAGTGGACATCAACGTCACCAACACCACCGATACCCTGGTGACCTGCGACGGCCAGGTCAGCCTCGCCATCCAGCCGGGCGACCGGATCGTGATCCGCAAGAAGGACCGCAAGCTGCGGCTGGTCCATCCCATCAGCCACGATTATTTCAAGCTGCTGCGCGCCAAGTTGCGCTGGGGCCTCGGCCCGGAAGCGTCGCCGTTCACCTGAACATCTCCCATGCTGACCCATCTGCGCATCCGCGATTTCGCCATCGTCGAGGAACTGGAACTGGAACTGGCGGCGGGGATGACCGCCGTCACCGGCGAGACCGGCGCCGGCAAATCCATCCTGGTCGACGCCATCGGCCTGTTGCTGGGCGACCGGGCGGACAGCGGCACGATCCGTCACGGCGCGGCGCGGACCGACATCAGCGCGGCGTTCGACCTGGACCCGTTGCCGGCGGCGCGCGCCTGGCTGGCCGAACGCGATCTCGACGGCGAGCGGGAATGTCATCTGCGGCGGGTCGTCGCCGGCAACGGCCGTTCGCGCAACTACATCAACGGCGTGCCCCAGCCGGCCCAGGCGTTGCGGGAGCTGGGCGAGCTGCTGGTGGACATCCACGGCCAGCACGAGCACCAGTCCCTGCTGCGGCGCGAGGCCCAGCGACAGTTGCTGGACGACTACGCGGGCAATCAGACTCTCGTGGCCGAACTGGCGGACCATTACCGGGACTGGAGCCGGCTGCGGCGGGAACTGCGCGACCTGCGGCAGGCCAGCAGCGAGCGCGATGCCCGGCTGGATATTCTGCGCCATCACCTGCGGGAGCTGGCGGCGCTGAATCTGGCGGAGAGCGAGATCGCGGAACTGGAAAGCGAGCAGCGCCGGCTGGCCCACTCCAGCCAGTTGCTGGAAACCGGCCAGCGCCTCCTCGGCTGGCTGACCGAGAGTGAAGAAGACGCCGTCGCCGACCGGCTCAACCACGGCCTGCGCGAGCTGGACGCCCTGCGCCGGCTCGACGCCCGGCTCGCCCCGGTGAGCGAACTGCTCGGCGCGGCGCTGATCCAGGTCCAGGAGGCCAGCGGCGAACTGCGGAGCTACGTGCAGGATCTCGATCTCGATCCCGAGCATCTGGCTCGGGTCGAGCAGCGGCTGGCCGCCGCCCACCAGCTCGCCCGCAAGCACCGGATGGCGGCCGAGGAATTGCCGGCGCTGCGGGCGCGGCTCGAAACCGAGCTGGACGCGCTCGAACACAGCGAAACCCGGCTGGAGACCTTGCAGCAGGCGGTCCAGGACCGGCTGGCCGCCTACCGTCGCGACGCGGATCGGTTGACCGAACGACGGATGGCGGCGGCGCGGGAACTGGGCGAGCGAGTCTCGGCGGCGCTGGCGGGACTGGGAATGCCGGGCGGACGCTTCGCCGTCGAGTTGGAACGATTGGAGAAACCCGCGCCCGGCGGGCTGGAAGCGGTCGAGTTCCAGGTCAGCGCCAATCCCGGCCAGCCGATGCGACCGCTGGCCAAGGTCGCCTCCGGCGGCGAATTGTCGCGCGTCAGTCTGGCGATTCAGGTCATCGCCGCCCACGCCGCCCGCATCCCGACGCTGATCTTCGACGAAGTGGACACCGGCATCGGCGGGGGGGTGGCGGAAGTGGTGGGCCGGCAATTGCGGACGCTGGGCGGCGGCCGGCAGGTGCTGTGCGTCACTCATCTCCCCCAAGTCGCGGCGCAGGCGCACCAGCAGCTCAAGGTGGAAAAGCAGACCGACGGCGAGAGCACCCACATCCAGGTCGTGCCGCTGGACGCCGGCGAACGGGTCGCGGAAATCGCCCGGATGCTGGGCGGGCTGGAATTGACCGCGAACACCCTGGCGCACGCGCGGGAGATGGTGGAGAAGGCAACCGGACCGAATTAATACCGTTTATCAATGGATTTTATGGTTCAGAATCGTAGGGCGGGTTAGGGCGCCAGCCCGTAACCCGCCGATTTGATTGCGGTTTCGGCGGGTTACGCTTCGCTAACCCGCCCTACATGGGAAGTATAAAACCTATCGGGAATTGGTATAACCTGAAAGCTGAAATCGGCGGCAACCCATCGGGCGACCCGCCTAATTCTCCCCCCGCTCCACCATCGGATCGCTATCCTCGCCATCCCCGGTGGGGCGGTGCGGACAGTCGAGACGACCGCAGTGGCCGTAGAGGATCAGGCAATGCTCGGCCAGTTCGAACCCGAGCCGCTGGGCGATCACCCGCTGCCGCCGCTCGATGTCCTCGTCGCAGAACTCCTCGATCCGGCCGCATTCCAGGCACAGGATGTGGTCGTGATGCTCGCCCTGGTTGATTTCGAACACCGACTGGCCGCTTTCGAAATGATGGCGCTTGACCAATCCGGCCGACTCGAACTGGGTCAACACCCGATAGACGGTCGCCAGGCCGATCTCCTCGCCCGAATCGACCAGCGACTGGTAGATCGCATCGGCGGTCAGGTGCGTGCTGCCCTGATGCTGCAGCATGTCGAGAATCTTCATGCGCGGCAGGGTGACCTTCAGGCCCGCCTGCTTGAGTTCTTTCGAGCCCACGCGGAACTCTCCCGGGATTGCGCTTACCCACGGGTTGCCGTAGTACGTTATGATGTAGCCAAGTTCACAAGCAACCCGGACCCTGCCTTCCATGCTTCACTCGTCCCTACGCGCCGCCGGCGTCCTGCTGCTGGTTCTGACGGCCGGCTGCGAATCAACGTTGCCCAGTTTCTACACCGTCCCAGTCCGCCAGGGCAACTATATCGATCAGGCGATGGTCGCTCGATTGCGCCCCGGCATGACCAAACAGCAGGTTCAGCGCATCCTGGGCACAACGCTGGTCGCCGATCCGTTCCATCAGAACCGCTGGGATTATTACTACCAATACGGCAGGGGCGGCCAGATCAGCGAGCGGCGTCACATCATCCTGTGGTTCGAGGGCGACACGCTGGCTCGCATCGACGGCGAGGTGAACTAACCGCCTTCCGGCTCCAGATCGCCGCCTCCCCTGCGCATGCGCTTGCCCTCGGCGGCGCGCTGCTTGCGGACCTCCTTGGGATCGGCGATCAACGGCCGGTAGATCTCCACCCGGTCGCCGGCGCGCAGCGTGGTCGAAAGCTTGCCCAGCTTGCCGAACACGCCGACCTTGGCGATTTGGATCTGGATCTCCGGGAACCGCTCCTGGATGCGCGACTTGACGATGGCCTGCTCCAGGGTCGCCCCTTCCGGAATCTCGACCGAAATGATGGTTTGCTCTTCGGGCCGGGCATAGGCCACCTCGACCCGGATCGTGGCGGGACTATCGCCTGCCATACAGATTGACCGCGCGCTTGCAGAAGGCGTCCACCAGCGAGTTGGCGATCTGCTTGAATACCGGTTCGACCGCCACGCGCAACAGATGGCTGGAAAATTCGAATTCCATGTCCAGGGAAACCTTGGAGGCGCCGGCGCGCAGCGACTCGAAGCGCCAGTAGCCTTCCAGGCGTCTGAAGGGACCTTCCAGCAGGCGGATATCGATCATCTTGTTCTTTTGCATGCGGTTGCTGGTAGTGAAGGATTTGTGTACCCCCCCCTTGACCATTTCGATGGTCGCCCGCACTTCGTCCTCGCCGCGGCTGAGGATTTGGGTGGACCGGCACCAGGGCAGGAACCGCGGGTAGGCCTCGATGTCGCCGACCAGGGCATACATTTCAGCCGCCGAATACAACACCAGGGCGCTTTTCTTCACGGTCGCCACGACTCGATCTCCGTTGCGGCGCTATCGCTTTTGTTATTGGACTCTCGCCGCGCAAGTTTGGTTGAATCCGCGTTCATCCTCAAGCATCGCGTACCGGACCCAGGCTCCGGCGCGCCTGGAAGATTTCGTCATGAGCAAGAAACCGACTCCGAGCAACAAGCAGATCGCCGGCAACAAGAAGGCGTATCACGAGTATTTCATCGAAGAACACTACGAAGCGGGCCTGGCCTTGCAGGGCTGGGAGGTCAAGAGCCTGCGGGCCAGCCGCGCCCACCTCAAGGAGAGCTACGTGCTGCTGCGCGACGGCGAGGCGTTCCTGTTCGGTTGCCATATCTCGCCGCTGGCCTCGGCGTCCACCCACGTGCAGGCCGACCCGACCCGCACCCGCAAGCTGCTGCTGCACAAGGAAGAAATCGGCCGGCTGATCGGCTCGGTCGAACGCAAGGGCTACACCCTGATTCCGCTGGCCATGTACTGGAAGCACAACCGCGCCAAGCTGGACATCGGACTGGCGCGCGGCAAGAAGGAGCACGACAAGCGGGCGACCGAGAAGGATCGCGACTGGGAGCGCGACAAGCAGCGGCTGATGCGGGAACGCTAGCGCGTTGGAACTTCCCCTCCAGCGCGCTATCATACGCTTTACCCGATGGGGGCGATCCGGTTTCGACGTGGATTGCAAAACCTGAGGCGCATGCCGAGAATGCAGCTCATCTCGTTAATCCGGCTGCAAAATATAGTTGCCAACGACGACAGCTACGCTCTGGCGGCCTAAAGCCCGCCAGCCTCTGACCGGAACTTGCCTGTGAGGTCCGGAGCCTTTCGGGGCGTTCAGGGGTCGACCCAACACAAGCTCGCGACCGATCCCGTCCGGGGGTGAGGCGCTAAAACCCACCGGAACCGCCGTTCGCCGCCCTGCCGGTCGGGTTGCGAAGGGTTAAAGCAAAGACCAGGCTAAGCATGTAGGGCCAAGGGCGGAGGATTTGCGGACGGGGGTTCGATTCCCCCCGCCTCCACCAATACCAAAGCGGCGCGTTTGACGCGCCGCTTTTTTTATGCCCACCGCTGGTTTCAGGGATGCCTAATACCGTTTCTCAATGGATTTTATGGCTCAGAATCGTAGGGCGGGTTGGGGCGTCAGCCCGTAACCCGCCGATTCGATTGCGGTTTCGGCGGGTTACACTTCGCTAACCCACACTACATGGAAAATAAAAAACCTATTGGGAATTGGTATGGCGTTCCTATCCAGGTTGTGGAAATTCCCCTCCTTGGATAAGGAGGGGTGGCGCGAAGCGCCGGGGTGGTTCGAAACAGTGACTCCACGAATCAGACAGGAGCGCCATATTACAACTCCTGCTCCAGCAACGCCCCGTGCTTTTGCAACCATGCCTTGGCCTTTTCCATGCTCGGCGCCTGCGCTTTCACGATGTTCCAGAAGCGCGGCGTGTGATTCTGCTCCATCAAATGCGCGAGTTCGTGCACGATCACGTAGTCGATCACGAACATGGGTGCCTTGATCAGGCGCCAGTTGAGAATCACGTTGTCACTGGGCGTACAGGAACCCCAGCGATATTTGCCGTTGCCAATCTTGGCGTCCTTGTAGGTCACACCGAGGTTTCTGGCGTGCAGCGCCACGCGCGGAAGAATTTTTTCTTCGGCTCGCGCCACAAACCAGTTTCGGAACGCTGGCGATTTGCCTGCGAGCGCGAGTGGCACGATGAACTTCTGCTCGA
>JAVMKJ010000145.1:0-16369 GCA_031732855.1 Candidatus Competibacter sp. | reverse complement strand
GTTGCTCCCGGCGGGATTCAACTTTCTCGAGTTGAGCCCCGCTTCCTTCCTCCGCCTCTTCCTTTGCGGGAAACAGCAGCGAGGCGATCACGCCCACCGCCAGGGTGCCGAGAATGATCATCAGGCCGAGGTTGGCGGAAATCTCCCAACCCGGCCAGTGGAAGATATGGTTGGAGGCTTGCAGCGCCAGTTTGAAGGCGATGAAGAACAGCAGCGCCGCCACCGCCTTGTCCAGATGCGCCAGATATTTCTGCGCCGCCGCCAGCACGAAATACAGCGAGCGCAGGCCGAGAATGGCGAAGATCACCGCCGAGTAGACCAGCAGCGGTTCGCGGGTGACCGCGATCACCGCGGGGACCGAGTCGAAGGCAAAGATGATGTCGGATACCTCGATGCAAACCAGGCACAGCAGCATCGGGGTGGCGTATACCGCTGCTTCCCGGGCCACCGAGACGCTGGGATCCTGACCGATCACGGTTTTGACATGACCGTGGTCGACCACGAAGTGACCGCCGTGCAGGCGCGGGAAGATCGGCACCAGTTTCTGGGTCAGCCGCACCGACCAGTGATCGGAGTAATCCTCGATCTCCTCGTCCTCGCCGATCCCGGCCAACATCTTCCAGCCGGTCCAGGCGACGATCGCGGCGAACACGAACTCGATCCAGGTGCTCAGGCCAAACAAGCCGGTACCAAAGGCGATGAACAGCATCCGAAAAATCACCGCGCCCAGGATGCCGAAATACAGGATCCGGTGCTGCAACGCGCCCTTGATGCCAAACGAGGCGAAGATGGCGACGAACACCATCAGGTTATCGACCGACAGCGATTTTTCCAGGATGTAGCCGGCCAGGAACAGATCGGCGAATTCGGCGCTGTGGTGGACCTTGAGATAGAAATAAAACCCGATGGCCAGGAATATCCAGAACAAAGACCAGGCGACCGCGTTGGGGATGCTGATGTCCTCGCTGTCGCGGTGCAAGCGCAGGTCCAGCCACACGGAGAAGGCGACCACCGCCACGAAGATGGCGATGGTCTCCATGGGATAACCGAGGTGTTGCTCCATAAATATCCCGTATTCTCAGGCTAGAGATCGAAATCCTTGGGATTCAGGCCGAGTTCGGCGCAAATCTTGCGGACTACCGTTTTTTCGTTGTCGTCGAAGTTGCCGTCGGCGGCGCCGATGGCGCAGCAGACCCGCACCATCAGCCGCGCTTCCGCATCCTTGCCCTTGAGCTTGGCGACCACCTGCAAGGCGCTGGCTTGGCCAATCTGGTGATCGAACTCGAACTGCTTCGAGTACTTGTCGAAAATGCCGATGACCTCCTCGATGCTGAACACCGACAGCACGTCGGAATTGCGCAGGAAGCCCATCATCTTCTGCTTTTCCTCGGGCCGGACCACGCCGTCCGCGTGAGCTACCAGCGCGCAGCCGGCCACCACCGCTTCCAGAAAACTCTTGTTCTTGAGCTTGGTGACTTCGGTTTTCAGGTTGGCGGAGACTTCGTTGTACCGCTGTTTCAACCATTCGAGAGCCATGAGTTTTTTCTCCAGTTGTCAAAAAAGCAAACAAAATCAAAAAAATCAATCCTTTGACCCGGCAACCCAGCGCAGGCCGAAACCGTAGGCCTGATCCATGTAGCGGTGATCCAAAAAATATTCGACCAGTTTTGTGACCTTGAGGTTACCGCCCTGGTTCTCCAGCATCGCCAGGGCGCACATGCGCTGGTCGTTGCGGTGGCTGTCGAGCCGGATTTCCAGCGTCGGCTGATCGGGGGCCTTGAGGGTAACCACGGCGTCGGTCTCCGCCCAGTTGGGCGCGCCCTCGTAAATCATGGCGAACAGCAGCACCCGATCCAGTTCGTTCCATTGCTGGCCGTTGATATGCAGGAACTCGCCTTCGGCGCTGGCGCCGCTGCGGTCGTCGCCCATGAGCTGGATGTAGGGGGGCTGTTGCAGGCTGCCGAACGTGTCGCCCAGCGCCTGCACCGCTCCGCCGCGCCCATCCCGCAGCTTGAACAGGCAGCCCAGGTCGAGATCGATCTTGCGCCCGCCGGTCAGCCGACCGAAGAATCCCTTGCCGCCGCCTCCGCCCTGGTTCCAGTTGAGATTGACCACGATTTCGCCGAAGCCCTGCGCCTTTTTCTCCAGCGAAATACTGGGGGTTTTCTTATCCAGCGTGATTTTTTCCAGCCGGATGGGTTTGGGCGGCGCGGGTGGTGGGGCGGCGGCCGGAGCGGCGGGTCGCGGTGGCTGGGCCGAAACCGGTGGCGCGGGCGGCGGCGCGGCGGCGTCGGGATCGTCGCCCACCTCCACGCCGTATTGCCGGGCCAGCGGTCCCAGCCCGCCGACGAAACCCTGGCCGACGGCGCGGAACTTCCATTCGCCGTTGCGCTGGTACAGTTCGCCGACGATCAGCGCGGTTTCCGCCATCATCTTCGTTGCCAGCGGGAATGTCGCCAGCGGCAGCTTGCTTTGCGCATCGCGGATTTCGGCCCGTACCTGGCTCAACTGACCGAACGATTGTCCGCGCCGCTGGCCCTGGTCGATGGTCAGCGCGATGACGATCCGTTCGATGGCGGCGGGCAATCGGGCAAAGGTGACGGTGAAGGCGCGGCCGTCGCCGGCGCGCTGGATGCCGCCGCCGGGCAGCGCCGGCTGGTTGTAGAAGACGAAGTCGTCGTCGCCGCTCACCTTGCCTTGAGCGGCCAGGGCGAAGGCGCTGGAGTCGAGCGTCAGCGGGGTATTGGCCGGCTCCCAGCCCAACAGGATTTCGACCGACGTCGGCGCGGGACTATGCTTGGTGATGGAAAAATTCTGGCCGGGTTGCAGGTCCAAGGCGAAATCCTCCGTCGGGTTACAGATAGGGTCGAAGCGCCGGCAGCAGGTCGTGGAAGGTGCGGCCGCTGGCGTGTTCCCCAATGGCTTGCAGCTTCCACTCGTTGTTGTGGCGGTACAGCTTGGTCATGATCAGGCCGGTAAAACTACCGCCTTCCAGCGACAGATCGAAGCGGGCGATCTCGCCGCCGCTGGCACCGTCCACGATCCGGCAGAAAGCGCTGGGAATCCCGGCGAAGCCTTCGCCGCTGAAGCTGTTGACGGTGAAGATCAGCACCTGCGCCGCCGCGGGTACCTGGTTCAGATCGATGGTGATCCGCTCGTTCTCGGCGCCGGCCTCGCCGCCGCCGGAGCGGTCGTCGCCGCTGTGCCGGACGGAGCCACAGCGGCTTTCCAGTTGCCGAAACCATACCGTATCGACCAGATTGCCACTGGCATCGAACAACAGGCAGGATGCGTCCAGATCCACCGCCTCCTGGCGGGTACCGGCGCCGAAGCCGAGAAAACCGCGGGTCTGGACCTGTTTCATGCCCCATCCAAGACCCATGACGACCCGGCTCAGACCGCGTCCCGCTTCTTTTTCCAAGCTGATGCGTTGTCCTTTTTGCAAACTGATGGCCATGCGGATGTCCTCGCTGATTTGCCGATTTTGGGGAAAGTCGGATGATATCCCAAACGATCTCGAACGAATTGTAGACGCTGGTTTTCGCGATCTGACCGGTTGGCGTCGCATCGAACGTGGGCGCCGAAATGGTCGAGCAACCCTTGGAGCAGAGCCTGCCAGGCTTCTCAGGCGTCACTCCCACTCCGGAAATTTCTTATTATGAGCTTAGAAGACCTATTCCGCGCGGTCGATGACTTCCGCCCGTTTTGCCGGTTTGGCATCGCCAACTCCAATATCCATAACCAGCATCCCAAGGATCCCGGCCCATGAAATTCTGCAGCCAGTGCGGCGCCCCCGTCACCTTGCGCGTTCCCTCGGGCGACAATCTGCCCCGGCATGTCTGCGACACCTGCGACACCGTTCATTACCAGAATCCGAAGATCGTTGCCGGCTGCATTCCCGAATGGCGGGGCCGGATCCTGCTGTGCCGGCGGGCCATCGAGCCACGTTACGGCCTGTGGACCCTGCCGGCGGGATTCATGGAGAACGGCGAATCGGCGGTCGCCGCCGCGGCGCGCGAGGCGCTGGAAGAAGCCAACGCCATGGTCGAAAATCTAACCCTGTACGGCCTATACTCACTAATCCATGTCAGTCAGGTCTACCTGATGTTCCGCGGCCAGCTAAGGGACGGACATGCCAGCCCCGGCGAGGAGAGTCTGGAGGTGCGGTTGTACGCCGAGGACGAGATTCCTTGGGAGCAACTGGCCTTTACCGTGGTCCAGGAAACCCTGCGCCAGTACTTCGACGAACGCCGGACCGGCGCGTTTGGCCTGCATGTTGGCGATATCATCCGCGAGCCCGACAACCGCTTCCGGATCCATCGCTACTACTAACCAGAAAAATTTGAGGAGCACTCATGAAACCCTACCTTGTCGTCGTGGAAGATCCCAGTTCCGACAAACTGCTGAACGTCGCGCTGATCCAGGCCGAAAACGAACAGGGGGCGGAGACCAAGGCCCAGCAACTGTTTCCGAATCTACCCGATCAGGATTTGTGCGTGTACGACGTGCACGAGTTGAACCACGACAATCCTGATGGCTGGACCTACCTGGACTGAATCCTGAATCCGCTGTTTTCCAACCCAGGAGAGTTTCCGCGTGGAAAGCCATATCGCTGAAATCGATGATGGCGCGGCGGTCGGCATGCCGTATGTGTTAAAGGAAGAAGCCTTGCTGGCACAGGCTTGGAAGACGCAGGATCGCGTCGAGCACGAGCGGGGCGTGCGGGAAATCGCCAGCCAGTTTGGTGGCCTGCGCCAGCGCATCGAGAAGCTGCGCGCCCAAACCGACACGATCTGGGAGCGGTTCGTCACGCTGACGCTGGAGCGGATTCTGTCCGAGCAACTCCGCGAGTTTATCGATGACCTCAACATGGAGCTTCAGGAACTGAACCTGCATCTGGTCGAGACGGACTGCGAAATCGATCGGGTGCGGGCACGCATTCGGGAACGGCGACGCTGGCTGGGGGAAAAATTCACCCAACTGGAATCGCTGGCGCATCGAACGTCCACTCAGAACCATATCAATATGATGCTGGCCCGGGTGGAGGGACTGGAGGCGTATCTGTTGGGCAAGAAGGACGTGCCGCCACAAGCCTTCGAGATGCACTACAAGCGCCATACCACCGTCCCCAGCGATCTGCTGTATCTGCGAATCCGCCTGCTGACGACCCGGATCGCCAGCATTGCCTCGAATCGCAGCAGGCAACTGAACGAACTCGATGCCGAGCTTGGCGTTCAGTTGCCGGAAGCCGAGCGCCTCAAGGCCGAATTGGCCACGCTCGTCACCCGAGTCGAGTGCATGAGCGAATTATCCCGCTACTGGCTGGCGTATCTCGATATCTCGCTCGAGGGCGCGAATCGCGAGGGAGGATAGGGGCCGGGAGTCACAAGGGTCGGGGGTCAAGGAGCATAACCTGTCGCTTGACCCCTGGCGCCTCTTACAGCATCCGAACGCTCAGCACGCCCTGTACGTCGGCGATCTGCGCCACCACCTCGGCCGGAACCTGCGCGGCGGTATCCACCAGGGTGCAGGCGATTTCGCCGCGCGATTTATTGAGCATGTCCAGGATGTTGATGCCGGCTCCGGAGATCGCCTTGGAGATGCGCTCGATCATGTGCGGGACGTTGGCGTTGACGATGACCAGACGCGGGCCACCGTTGCGCGGCATGGCCATTTCCGGAAAATTGACGGAATTGTGGACCGTGCCGCTTTCCAGATAATCGCGCACCTGATCGGCCACCATGATCGCGCAGTTTTCCTCGGCCTCGCCGGTGGAGGCGCCCAAGTGCGGCAGCATGATGACGCGCGGATGATCCTTTAGCCGGTTGGTGGGAAAGTCGCAGACGTAGGATTTGAGCCTGCCGGCTTGCAGCGCCTCGAACAGCGCTTCCTCGTCCACCACGCCCTCGCGTGAGAAGTTGAGCAGGGTCAATCCCGACCGGCAGTTCTTCAGGAACTGGGCGCCGATCAGGTGGCGGGTGTCATTGTTCAGCGGCACGTGCAGGGTGATGAAGTCGGCCTGCGCCGCCATTTCGTTGACGCTCAGCACCTGCTCGACCTGCGAGGAGAGTTGCCAGGCGTTGCTGACGGTGATGTGCGGGTCGTAGCCGATCACCCTCATGCCGAGCGCGCGGGCGGCGTTGGCCACCTTGACGCCGATCGCGCCCAGGCCGATCACGCCCAGGGTGCGGTTGGGCAGCTCGATGCCGACGAACTGTTTCTTGCCGGACTCCACCTGCTTGGACAGTTCGGCGTCGGTGCCTTGCAGCTTGCGGGCGTAGTCCCAGGCAGTGCAGATGTTGCGGGCGGCCAGCAGCATTCCGGCGATGACCAGTTCCTTGACGGCGTTGGCGTTGGCGCCGGGGGCGTTGAACACGCAGATGCCGCGGGCGGTCATTTGCGCCACGGGGATGTTGTTGACGCCGGCGCCGGCGCGGCCCACCGCCTTTAGGCTGGCGGGAACCGGCCAGTCGTGCATGTTGAAGGAACGCAGCAGCGCGGCGTCGGGATTCTGGATTTCGGAAGCGATCTCGTAGCGGTCGCGGGGAAGGCGTTCCAGGCCGGAAACGCTGATGTTGTTCAGAGTCAGGATCTTGTACATGGATGGGTCAACCATTCGCCTGAAAAAAAGAACACCCCGGACGCGGACGCCCGGGGCTGGTTAATAATAAAAATCGTTTAGCCGCGTCGCTTCTGGAAATCAGCCATGAAATCCACCAGCGCCTTGACGCCTTCCAGCGGCACGGCGTTGTAAATGCTGGCGCGCATCCCGCCGACCGAGCGATGGCCGGCCAGCGTCAGCAGGCCGGCGCTCTTGGCCTCGGCCAGGAACGGCTTGTCCAGCGCCTCGTCGGGCAGCGTGAAGGGCACGTTCATCCAGGAACGATAGGCTGGATCGACCGGATTCCTGTAGAAACCGGACTCGTCGATGGCCTTGTACAGCAGCTCGGCCTTGGCTTGATTGCGCGCGGCCATCCCCGCCAGTCCACCCTGCGCCTTCAACCACTGGAACACCAACCCGGCGATGTACCAGGCATAGGTCGGTGGAGTGTTGTACATCGACCCTTCCTTGGCCATGGCGGCGTAGTCGAGCATGGTCGGCGTGCCGGCCACGGTCTGACCCATCAGGTCCTCGCGGACGATGACGATGGTGAGGCCGGCGGGTCCGATGTTTTTCTGGGCGCCGGCGTAGATCACGCCGAATTTGCTCACGTCCAGCGGACGGGACAAGAGGGTGGACGACATGTCGGCCGCCAGCGGCACGCCGACCTCGGGAATCTGGTGCATCTCGACGCCGTTGATGGTTTCGTTCGGCGTGTAGTGCAGGTAGGCGGCTTCGGGATCGTGCTTCCAGGCGTCGCGCGCCGGCACGGTGGTGAAGTTGACCGCCTCGGAACTGGCGACCACGTTGACCTGGCAGAATTTCTTGGCTTCGGAAATCGCCTTCTTCGACCATTGTCCGGTGTTGAGATAATCCGCCTTCGCCTTGCCGCGCAGCAGGTTCATCGGCACCATGGCGAACTGGCTGGAAGCACCCCCTTGCAGGAACAGCACCTTGTAGTTGGCCGGGATGTCGAGCAGTTCGCGCAGATCGGCCTCGGCCTGTTCGGCGATGGAGACGAATTCCTTGCCGCGATGGCTCATTTCCATCACCGACATGCCGGAACCGCGCCAGTCGAGCATTTCGGCCTTGGCCTGTTCCAGAACCGCCTCGGGCAGCATGGCGGGACCCGCACTAAAGTTGTATGGACGTGGCATTATGGACATCCTTCGTGACCGCACGGAAACGCGGCGCATGGTAGCAGAAACGTCAAAGTTGAGCATAATGCGCAAAGACACTCAAGCGATTGTCCAAACAGTGTCTTGAACCGAACGATGACCGGAGGACGGAACCATGGGGGAATTCGAACTGATCGAACGGGTGGAGATCGATCCCACGCCGCCGCCTTGTCCCCCCACCCAGGATGAATTGCCGTGCGAGGATGATATTCCGATGGAAAGCGAGCGGCACAAGCTGCAAATGGAATTGCTGTTGGAGACTTTGCAACCTTGGCTGGCGCAACGGGGCGATGGGTATGCCGGCGGCAACA
The DNA here is from genome assembly GCA_031732855.1 of Candidatus Competibacter sp. Taxonomy (GTDB): domain Bacteria; phylum Pseudomonadota; class Gammaproteobacteria; order Competibacterales; family Competibacteraceae; genus JAVMKJ01. The sequence goes on along the minus strand of JAVMKJ010000145.1, from coordinate 8,279 downwards.
TGTTCCTCTATTTCAGTCTGGCGCAGACCCGTGGTCAGTATTTTCGCGGCCCCGACATGTTCGTGGTGCTGGGCGTGCCCAGGGGCGAGCGCAAGAGCTGGGTGGTCTGGGAGGAGGGCAAGGCCCCGGATGTCGTTGTCGAACTGCTGTCGGACAGCACCCGCGAGCGTGACAAGGCGCTCAAGAAGCAGGTTTATCGGGAGCAGTTGCGGATTCCCGAATATTACTGGTACGACCCCTTCAATCCCGATGACTGGGCGGGCTTCCGCTTGAGCGGCATGGAGTACCAGCCGCTGGAGCCGGACGAATCGGGCCGGATGTGGAGCCAGCGGTTGCAGCTTGGTCTCCTGCGCTGGTCCGGCAGCTATCGTGGGGTATCCGCTATCTGGCTGCGCTGGGCAACCCCGCAAGGTGAGTTGTTGCCGACCGGGGAGGAACGGGCGGAACGGGAACGGCAACGAGCAGAACGGGCGGAACAGTCTTTGCTGGCCGCCCAACAGCGCATCGCGGAACTGGAGGCGCGGCTGCAAACGGCTGGTAAGCAAGGAGCAGGGGATTGATTCAGGCCAGGAGGAGATTCATGGCCTGTTGTGTGCGAGGTCCCAATCCCCCGTGAAACGCATCTACCCGTTCCTGTTCGTTTTTTTGTGGAGCACCGGCTTTATCGGCGCCCGGTTTGGCCTGCCGTTCTCCGAACCCCTGTCCTTCCTGCTGGTGCGGTATCTGTGCGTCATCGTCCTGATGCTGGCGATTGCCGTGTCGAGTCGCGCTCCATGGCCCAAAGAGCCGCGCCAGTGGTTGCATGTCGGCGTTTCCGGCGTGCTGATTCACGCCGTTTATCTGGGTGGCGTATTCGTGTCGATCAAGCAGGGCCTGCCGGCGGGCATCGCGGCCCTGGTGGTCGGCATGCAGCCCCTGTTGACCGCCGTCGGTGCCGGCTGGCTGCTCGGAGAACGAGTGAGGGTTCGTCAGTGGATCGGGCTGGCGCTGGGGTTCGTGGGGGTGGTGCTGGTGGTATCCGGCAAGTTCGGAGTCGGTTCCGAACTCGGCCCGATGGTGGTGCCGGCGGTGGTGGCGTTGCTGGGGATGACCGTCGGGACTCTGTATCAGAAGCGATTTTGCAGCGGGTTCGATCTGCGCACCGGCTCGGTCATTCAATTTATCCCAAGCGCCGTTGTCACTGCCATCGCGATTGCCCTGTTTACAGAATTCCAGATCACTTGGACCGCTCAGTTTGTGTTCGCGCTCGGCTGGCTGGTGTTGGTGCTGTCCATCGGCGCGATCAGCCTGTTGAACCTGCTCATTCATAGCGGCAGCGCGGTGAACGTCGCCAGTCTGTTTTACCTGACACCGCTCAGCACCGCTCTGATCGCCTGGTTCGTGTTTGGCGAAACGCTCCCACTCGTCGCCCTGGCCGGCATGGCGCTGGCGGTGGGAGGCGTCTATCTGGTGGTGAAGCGGTAAGGCTCGGCGAGCCTCGGGCGGCAGGGGTGGCGTAATGGGATTACACCATGTTCAGTTCCAGCTTGGCGCGCATGGACATCCGCTCCGGCGTCCAGGGCGGGTCCCATACCAGTTCGACATTGACCGATTCCACCCCCGCGCCGTGGCGAACCGCGTTCTCCACCCATTCCGGCATCGAGCCGGCGACCGGACAGCCCGGCGCGGTCAGGGTCATCTGGATGTCCGCGTGATTGCCCAGCGGATCCACATTCAGGCCATAGATCAGCCCCAGTTCGTAAATGTTGACCGGAATTTCCGGATCGTAGACGGTCTTCAGCGCTTCGATCACCCGGTCTTCCATTTCGTCGGCGTCGGGCAGGCTGGAAACGGGGGTTGTTGCGGTCATTTGCGGTCTCCCGATGGAAGAGGGGATTACTCGGTCGCCACCGGTTCCTTGCGTTTTTCCAGCGCGGCGCGCACCGCGTGCCAGGCCAGGGTGGCGCACTTGACCCGGCTGGGGTAGTCGCGCACGCCGGCCAGCACGCTGAGCTTGCCCAACCCGCGCGGGCATTCGCAGTCGCTGGTTACCACGGTGTGAAAAGCGTCGAACAGGTGCTCGATCTCGGCGACCGGCTTGCCCTTGAGCGCTTCGGTCATCAGCGAGGCCGAGGCGCTGGAGATCGCGCAGCCGGCGCCCTGAAACGCGATGTCCTGGATCACCCCGTCCTCGATGTCCAGATAGACGCTGATTCGGTCGCCGCACAGCGGGTTGACGCCGTCGGCGTGGTGGGTCGGGTGGGGCAGGATGCGGAAATTCCGGGGCCGCTTGTTGTGGTCCAGAATCACTTCCTGGTAAAGATCGCGTAAGTCGTTCATAAATCGAAAAGTTCCTTGACTTTCCAAAGGGCTTTGACCAAGGCGTCCACCTCGTCGCGGGTGTTGTAGGCGGCGAACGAGGCCCGCGCGGTGGCGGGAACGCCGTAACGTTGCATGATCGGCTGGGCACAGTGATGGCCAGCGCGGATGGCCACGCCTTCGCGGTCGAGAATGGTGCCGATATCGTGGGGGTGGATGCCCTGCATGGTGAATGCCACCAGCGCCGCCTTGTCCCGGGCGGTACCCATGATGTACAGGCCGGGAATTTCCCGCAGTTGGACGGTGGCGTACTCCAGCAACTCGTGCTCGTGAGCCGCGACCGCGTTCAGGCCGATGGCGTTCAGCCAGTCCAGCGCCGCGCCCAGCCCAATTACGCCAGAGATGTTCGGAGTACCGGCCTCGAACTTGTTGGGCAGGTCGGCGTATTCGGTCTTTTCGAAGGTCACCAGCCGGATCATGTCGCCGCCGCCCTGATACGGCGGCATGGCTTCGAGCAATGCCTTCTTGCCGTACAGCACGCCCACCCCGCTCGGTCCGTAAATCTTGTGGCTGGAAAAGGCGTAGAACTCGCAGTCCAGCGCCCGCACGTCCACCGCCAGATGCGGCATCGACTGCGCGCCGTCCACCAGCACCGGGATGTTGCGGGCGTGGGCCAACTCGATCATGAGCTTGATCGGATTGATGGTGCCCAAGGCGTTGGAGAGATGGACCACCGCCACCAACTTCACCCGCTCGCTCGCCAGCAGCCGCTCGTACTCCTCCAGGATCAGCTCGCCGGCGTCAGTGAATGGGACGACCTTCAGCACCGCGCCGGTCCGTTCGCACAGCAGTTGCCAGGGCACGATGTTGGAGTGGTGCTCCATGCCGGTGATGACGACCTCGTCGCCGGCTTTCACCGTGCTGCCGCCGAAGCTGCTGGCCACCAGGTTGATGCTTTCGGTGGTGTTGCGGGTGAAGATGATTTCCTGGACGCTGGCGGCGTTCAGAAAGGCTCGTACTTTTTCCCGCGCCCCTTCGTAGGCGGCGGTGGAACGTTCCGACAGCAGATGCACGCCACGGTGGATGTTGGCGTAATAGCCGGTGTAACACTCGCTGATGGCGTCGATCACCGCCTTCGGCTTCTGCACCGAGGCGGCGTTGTCCAGATAAACCAGCGGCTTGCCGTGGATCCGCTGGCGCAGGATCGGAAAATCGGCGCGGATGCGGGCGAGATCGAGCCCGACGCGGGCGGCTGGCGCGGTGGAAAGCGCGTGCGGGGCGCTCATGTCGTTCGTTCCCCCTCGATGATATCCAGCGCCAGATGGGTGGCGAGCAGGCGAGCCAGGCGCTCGCGTAGCGGCGTCAGACGGATTCGGTTGAGACTGTCGTTGGCAAAGGCGTGGACCAGCAGGGCCCGGGCCTGAGCGGCGGGAATGCCACGGGAGCGCAGATAGAACTCGGCGTCGGGATCGAGAAAGCCGGTGCTGGAGCCATGACCGCATTTCACGTCGTCGGCCAAAATTTCCAGCCGCGGATTGGAATGGGCCAGGGCCTGTTTGGACAGCAGCAGGTTGCGGCTGGTCTGGCGGGCATCGGTTTTCCGCGCGTGCGGGCGGACGTGAATCATGCCGTCGAATACCGAACGCGCCCTGCCGTCCAACACGCTTTTGAACGACTGTTCGCTGGTTCCACGCGGCTGGGCGTGCTCGATGCGAACGTGGTAATCGCCCAACTGGTTATCGTGCGCCAGAGTCAGGCCATCGAGCGCGCAGCGGGCGCCCTCGCCGTCCAGCAACACCTCCAGATCGGTGCGGGCCAGGTGCCCGCCGAAGGAGAGCAGGTGCAGTTGCGACTGACTGTCGCGCCCCTGCCGGAGCCGGATGCCGCCGAGATGCCAGGCCTGAAGCGATTCTTCCTGAATCTGGTGATAGTGCAGCACCGCGCCTGGGCCGAGTTCCAGTTCGGCGACCGGCGCGCTCAGATAGCGGCCCTGGCCCCGATGTTCGACCACCACGGTAGCCCGAGCGTCTTCCTCCAGCACCAGCAGCAGGCGCGGATGAACGGCGCTGTCGCCGCTGGTGGCATGAAATATCAGATGAATGGGCGTTTCCACCACGGTCCCGCGCGGCAGATGCACGAACGCGCCGTCTTCCCAAAACGCGGTGTTGAGCGCGGCGAAGGGATGTTGTTCCAACCCTGGGAGTCGATCGAGATACAGTTCGACGCGCCTCGGCTGCGTCAGCAATGCCTGGCCGAGGCTGGCGATCAAGGCTCGGTCGGGAAGTTCGCGCAGCCGCGACAGTCCCGGCGCGAAACGGCCGTTGACGAACACCAGGCGATGCGCTGGCACCTCGAGCGTCGGCAACGCGCCGGCCTCGACCGGGACGTCGGCCGGCCGCTGGAAGGCGATCTGCCGCAACGCGCCGAGGTCGGTGAAGCGCCAGGCTTCCTGCTGGCGGGTCGGCCAGCCCATCGCTTCGAAGCGAGCGAATGCCTCGCGTCGAAGGCGGACGATGGCGACTGGCTCGCGCCGGCCGGTCGCGAACTGGGCGAAGGACTGGCGGTACGGGTCTGGATGGACGGGAGCGGCGGCGATCATGGCGCGTTCCTCAGGCCGCGGCCCGGCGCGCCCGGCCCGGCTCCTCGTTGTATAGCGCGTAGCCCTGCTCCTCCAGTTCCAGCGCCAGCTCCTTGCCGCCGGAACGAACGATTTTGCCGTTGACCAACACATGTACGTGGTCCGGAACGATGTAATCCAGCAGACGCTGGTAATGGGTGATGACCAGGAAACCGCGTTCCGGGTTGCGCAGGGCGTTGACGCCGTCGGCGACCACTTTCAGGGCGTCGATGTCCAGACCCGAATCGGTCTCGTCCAGCACCGCGAAGCGCGGTTGCAACACCGCCATCTGAAACACCTCGTTGCGCTTTTTCTCGCCACCGGAAAAGCCTTCGTTGACCGAACGCTTGAGCATGGATTCGTCCATCTTCACCAGTTCCATGCGCTCGTGCACCAAATCCCAGAAGTCCATGGCGTCCACCGGCGGCTCGCCGCGATACTTGCGCGCGGCGTTGACGGCGGCTTTCAGGAAATACAGGTTGGCGACGCCGGGGATTTCGACCGGGTACTGGAAAGCCAGAAACAAGCCTTCGCAGGCGCGGATTTCCGGAGCCATCTCCAGAAGGTTCTTGCCGTCGAAACGGATCTCGCCCTCGGTCACGGCATAGCCCTCGCGGCCGGCGATGACGTTGGCGAGCGTGCTCTTGCCGGAACCATTCGGCCCCATGATGGCGTGCGCTTCGCCCGGAGGGACGACGAGGTCGATGCCGTTGAGAATCTCCCGACCTTCGACCGTGACGTGTAGATTGCGGATTTCCAGCATGATTGACGGTTCTCTTTGCAATGCGACGAAATAAGCCCTCACCCCAGCCCTCTCCCGGTGGGAGAGGGTGCTTGCCTTAGCCCACGCTGCCTTCCAGCTTCAACTCGATCAACTTCTGCGCCTCGACGGCGAATTCCATCGGCAGTTCCTTGAACACGTCCTTGCAGAAGCCGTTGACGATCAGACTGACGGCGTCCTCGGTGCTGATGCCGCGCTGCCGGCAGTAAAAAACCTGATCTTCGCTGATCTTGGAGGTGCTGGCCTCGTGCTCGACCTGAGCGGTCGGGTTTTGCACCTCGATGTAGGGGAAGGTATGCGCGCCACATTGGTCGCCCATCAGCAACGAATCGCACTGCGAATGGTTGCGGGCGTTCTCGGCGGTCGGCAGGATTTTCACCAGTCCCCGATAGGCATTCTGGCCGTGGCCGGCGGAGATGCCCTTGGAGACGATGGTGCTGCGGGTGTTTTTGCCGATGTGGATCATCTTGGTGCCGGTATCGGCCTGTTGGTAATCCCGAGTCAGGGCGACCGAATAAAACTCGCCCACGGCGTTCTCGCCGCGTAGCACGCAGCTTGGGTACTTCCAGGTGATGGCCGAGCCGGTCTCGACCTGGGTCCAGGAAATCTTGGAATCGCGGCCCTTGCACAGTCCACGCTTGGTGACGAAGTTGTAGATACCACCCTTGCCCTCGGCGTCGCCCGGATACCAGTTCTGCACCGTGGAATACTTGATCGTGGCGTTGTCCAGCGCGATTAGCTCGACGACCGCCGCGTGAAGTTGATTTTCGTCGCGCTGAGGAGCGGTACATCCTTCGAGATACGACACATAAGCGTCTTTGTCGGCGACGATCAGCGTCCGCTCGAACTGGCCGGTGTTGCTGGCGTTGATCCGGAAATAGGTGGACAACTCCATCGGGCAGCGCACGCCGGGGGGGATGTAGACGAAAGAGCCGTCCGAGAACACCGCCGAGTTCAGGGTGGCGTAGTAGTTGTCGCGATAGGGGACCACGGTGCCCAGGTATTGGCGCACCAGCTCCGGATGTTCGCGCACCGCTTCGGAGAACGAGCAGAAGACAATCCCCAGTTCCGCCAGCTTGCCCTTGTAGCTGGTCGCCACCGATACCGAATCGAACACCGCGTCCACCGCCACGCCGGCCAGGATGGCCTGTTCCGCCAGCGGGATGCCGAGTTTTTCGTAGGTACGGCGCAATTCCGGGTCGATCTCGTCCAGGCTCTTGGGACCGTCGCCTTTATTCTTCGGCGCGGCATAGTAGGAAATCGCCTGATAGTCGATGGGCGGGTAATGGACGCGCGCCCATTTCGGCTCTTTCATGGTAAGCCAGTGGCGGTAGGCTTGCAGCCGCCATTCCAGCAGCCAGTCCGGCTCCTGTTTCTTGGCCGAGATCAGCCGGATCACGTCCTCGTCCAGCCCCGGCGGTACGGTTTCCTGTTCGATGTCGGTCACGAAGCCGTACTTGTAATCGCGGGTGGCGATGCGCTCGAGGGCCTGGGTGCTGTCGGTCATGGGTCGGGATTCCTCTTCCAGAATTCGGCGGTTCAGACGGGATGCTCGGTGATGGCTGCGGCCCGATGCGAGGGATATAAGCGCGCCAGCCGCGGCGGCTCGGGACGGCTCATCTCCAGCAGGCTGATGCTCTGCAACGCGGTGTAAATGGCCTGGTTGATACGCGGCCAGTGGTTGCTGACCTCGCAATGCTCCTGCCGCGCGCAGCCGTCATGGGCATCCGCGCTGCATTCGGTGATGGCGAGGGGACCTTCCAGCGCGCCGATGATGTTGGCGGCGGAAATTTCCGCTGGCGGTCGCGCCAGGTTGTAACCACCCTGCGCGCCGCGCTGCGAAGTCAGCAGGCCAGCGCGCGCCAGCGCCTTCAGAATCTTGCTGACCATCGGCAAGGGCAGCCGGCGCTGCTGCGCCAGGGCGGCGGCGCTACGCGGCTGACCTCCGGCCTGAGCCAGGCAGGTCATCAATAAGATGCCGTAATCGGCTTCCCGGGTGATTCGGATCATGGACGCTCCGTGTGGCCCGTCTAATCGGTACTGGATTAGTACTATTTGCGCGTAGGATAGTTCCAAGCGCGACATTTGCCAAGAGGGTCCGGCGAGGAAAGCGCGATCGATTGCCCCTGTATGAACGACCCCGCGGCATGCCGTGGGATGTTGGACGAATAAACCGGGGGACCGCCTTGGCGCGGTCTCCCGCCAGTGTTAAAGAGACTGGGGAGTCAGCGGCATGGTAACGGATCGAGGCAAGTCGGGCAGGCAGCGTCCTGCCATTTCTCGCCGCCCGTACCGCTCTGGCTCTGCAACATGGCGCCGACCCAATCGGCGTATGGGAGCCCGGTGGATTGCCCTTCATAGAACCGCGGACTGCGCATGATCGTGTGGTAGTCACCGTGGGCCAGATAGAAACGAAAGTTGTCGACTTCCGCGGCGTATGCATCCAGCGTCTCCAGCATTTGGTGGTTCCAGTCGACCGCGACCTTCCAGCATGAACTACCTGGCCCATAGCGCAACTTCATTACACCCTAGAGCGCTGACCGGTTTGGAGACTCAAGCGGCCAAACGCTCAAAGGGTTCCGC
>JAVMKJ010000144.1:0-3166 GCA_031732855.1 Candidatus Competibacter sp. | reverse complement strand
TAACCACTTTTTAATAGATTGAAAATAATCAAAAAATTATTTGGGAACATCTCTACTGATCATCTCCTTGGGGTCGCCGAAATAGCTGATTTAGCGGGCGTTTCCAAGCAAGCCGTGAGCAACTGGCGTATGCGATACGACCATTTTCCCCGTCCGATCCAAAACCTCCAAAGCGGCCCCGTCTGGGAGCGTGAAAAGGTTGAAGCATGGGTTAAGAGCTTCAACGTAGAGGAAACCCATGTCCTCAGTTTCATCAATCTAAAGGGCGGCGTCGGGAAGACCACAACTGCTGTTGCAGTCGCCGAAATGCTTGCACATGAAGATCGCAAGCACGTTCTTCTAATCGACCTCGACCCGCAGACCAACGCAACTGTCACGCTGATTTCCGAAGACCAATGGGCCGAAATGGACAAAAACGGTCGGACCATTGCCCAACTGTTCGAGGATCGACTGAACCCACAGAATTCCCCGAAGTTCGATATCGAGAAAGCAATTGCTCGAAGAGTATCGACCATCAATGATGGGATTGCACGACTCGACTTGCTGCCTTCGAGCATCCGACTTATCGATCTCCAAGACCGAATCCCAATGATCGCGCTGTCTGGCAACTTTACGGCCAACCCGCTTGAAATTCTTCGGGCGGCTATTCAGCCGATAATTGATCGTTATGATTACATTATCATTGATTGCCCACCGAGCCTTGGCACCGTCACCAAGAATGGATTGCGCATCTCCACTGGATATGTAATCCCCACCATCCCAGACATAGTGTCTACGTGGGGCATCTATCAGATTGTCGATAACGTCGACCGTTTCTCACAGGACATCGGCCGCCCGATTCCCCCGGTCGGCATTGTTGCCACCAAGGTACAGGGCAACAATCTGCACGGGCGGGTTATTGCTGATCTAAAGGCCAAACGGCTAGGCCGCTTTAGTGAGCCGGGAGGTTTGCCGCAGCCGCCACTATTTGCAAATCAAATCCCGCAAACCGTGGATGTGGCTCGTGGTGCAGACGTTGATGCTGACATCCGCACCTTCAAAGGAAAATACGGCGCTGCCTACGACGATCTACGCGGCCTCACTCAAGAGATCAAGCTGCTATGCGAAAAGAAAAAGCACTGATTGGCCTGCTGCATGGCTTGGTTGATTTGCTCGCCGATGAATCTGCGCGCAATCCAGAGTTCTCGGCCAAACTCGACGCCCTGTTATCAGAACTTCCACAAAGGAAGGGGGCGTCGAAAAAGATGGCCTCAACGCAGCCGCCCGAACAACTTCAGGATATCCATGCGGAATGGAATGCCCGGGGAGAAATAGACTTTCGCCTATGGCTGCGCGACCAACCGATTCCCGTGCTGCGCGCAATCATTCGAACAGAAGACCTCGACGCAACGCGCCGTACAGCAAAATGGAAAGAGGCGGAGAAACTCGCAGCCTTCATCGCTGACAGCCTTCGCTCACGGCAGTCCCGCGGCTCTGCGTTTATAAGTAGAGGGCAAGATTAGGTGGCTCCGATAACCAGGTGCCCAACCCATCATTCCACCGGACCTGCGCGAAAAGCCGCGCAGGCCGTTGAATTCAAAAGTTATTCACAAAAACCTCCTCAACTGCGCCAGAATCCGCTCCACCTCCCGCACCTCCCCAGGCCCCAGGGTCACCGCCGCCTCCCCGGGCCGGAGCCAGAACTGCACCACCACCTCGCCCCGGACGGCTACGAGATCGAGCCACGGCTGTAGCTCGCGGGCGCGGGCGTAGTGCAGGCGGAGAATCCCGCCCCGGTAGCTGCCGGGTTGTAGGTGTCCATGCTATCGAGTCGCCCCGTCAGGGCCGGCCCCCGGCCGTCGGCGATCTCCACCTCACCCAGCAGAAAGTAAGGGCGGGACTGGTCAATGCGGCTGAGGAGCCAGCGCAGCGTGTGGCCTCGCAGCTCGACCCGTTCCGCCACCACCCGCAGCGGCTCGCCTTTGAGGAGCCGGGCCTGGAGCGGATACAGGTTGTGGTGAGACTGACTCGATCCTACCGCCCGCAGCGTCCCGTCCCGCTCCACGATCAGGCCGTTTTGCCAGACGCCGACCACGGGAAGCGGCCCTGGACGGGTTGCAGGGTCAGATTGTCGGTCGCGGTCAGGTCCAAGGCGTACCAGTTGGTTCCGGCCACGCGTGGTACTGCCAGCGCGAGGGCCGAATGGGTCAGGGTGCGATGACCGAACCGGCGTTCCAGCGGCACCCAGACCCAGAAGAACAACCGCCCGATCTTGGTCGGCGGTAGGTCGATGTCCGGCAGGATCGCCGCCACCGCCGCCAGCGCCCCGCCGATCCAGTCGGGCCGGTAGCCGAACAGGGGCGCGCCGCCCAAGTAGAGGACGGAGGCAAAGGCGAGGTGGGTGCCGAGGGTCAAAGGGTGACTCCGACAACCCGCCAGAATGTTATTATTGTTGTCATAACAGCGAGGGTGTTTTTCATGGTCGAACTCAAAGTCCGCAAATTTGGCAACTCGCTCGGTGTCGTGCTGCCCAGGGAAGTCATCAACCGCCTGCGCACGCAAGACGGCCAGACTCTGTTTCTGGTCGAGGCGCCGGACGGCAGCTACCGGCTGACGCCCTACGATCCCGCTTTCGAACAGAAAATGGCGCAGGCCGAGAAAATCATCGCTCGCTATCGCAACACGCTGCGCGTGCTCGCCCGGTGACCGAGCCGCTCTGGATCGAGGAACGCGACGCCCTCGTACTGCACGACCGCCTGCTCGCGTTGCACGGTGGCGCGGCGGGCCTGCGCGACGGCGGCTTGTTGCAATCCGCCCTCGCCCGGCCGTGCCAGATGCACGTCTACGCCGACGCGCCCGACACCATCGACTTGGCGGCGGCCTACACGGCGGGCCTCGTGCGCAACCATCCCTTCATCGACGGCAATAAGCGCGTCGGCTTCGTCGTCGGCATCCTGTTCCTCGAACTCAACGGCTACCGATTCACCGCCAGCGAGGTGGATGCCGCGCAAGCCGTCCTGGCGCTCGCGGCGGGAACGCTCGACGAAGCGGGTTACGCCCGTTTCCTGCGGGCCAACAGCCAGGATGCCGCCGCGCGCTAATTCACCTTCCCCGCCCCCCGGAACAGGAACACCCGGACCGAGATGACCACCGCCGCCAGCATTCCGGCGAACACGTACAGTTCGGT
>JAVMKJ010000143.1:1370-16641 GCA_031732855.1 Candidatus Competibacter sp. | reverse complement strand
TATTCCGGGATACCCCTATTGAGTTATCCCTCCCCCTCCGACGGGTTCCGCCAACGGGGCGGCTACTTCAGAAAAATAATCAGAAACAAATAATTAGCTCTGTAATTAACATACTCCTAAAGAGGTATTGTTCCTTGGCGCAAGTGTCTTGCGGACCAGGAATATCTTGATCCATATCATATTTATTCCGCTCCCTCGCGCGTAATATTGCACTCGCAGCATTTTCGCGAGGTCCGCAATGGCTACGCTCCAAAAAAAACAAATCTCCGTCCTGACCATGAACACCATGGCCTTCGCGGTGAATTTCGCCGTGTGGGTCATGTTTTCCGTCATTGGGATCAAGATCAAGGCCGAACTGAATCTCAATGAAACCGAATTTGGTCTGCTGGTCGCGACGCCGATTCTGACCGGCTCGCTAATCCGATTGCCGCTGGGCATTCTGACCGACCGCTACGGCGGGCGGGTGGTATTTTTCATCCAGATGATCCTGGTGGCGATCCCCACCTGGCTGCTGTCCTACGCCACGGAGTACTGGCAATATCTGGCGCTCGGGCTGTTTGTCGGCCTCGCCGGCGGTTCCTTCGCGGTCGGCATCGCCTACACCTCGGCCTGGTTCAGCAAGGAGCGGCAGGGCACGGCGATGGGCATCTTCGGCGCCGGCAACGCCGGCTCGTCGCTGACCAAGTTCATCGCCCCGCTGATCATCGCCGCGTTCGGCGCCTGGCAGATGGTGCCCAAGGTCTACGCCGTCGCCCTGGTGGTCATGGCGATCCTGTTCTGGTTCTTCACCTACACCGACCCGTTGCACGAGAAGGGGGCCGACCAGAACCGCGCCCGCCCGAGCCTGGGCCAGCAGTTGTTGCCGCTGATCGACCCGCGGGTGTGGCGCTTCGGTCTGGCCTACGCCTTCGTGTTCGGCGCGTTCGTGGCCTTGGCGCTGTGGCTGCCCAAGTACTACGTAGGTGAGTACGGCCTGCCGCTGGCCACCGCCGCGTTTCTCACCATTTTCTTTGACCTGCCTTCCGGCGCGATCCGCGCCCTGGGGGGGTGGGCCTCGGACAAGTGGGGCGGCAATACCGTGACCTGGTGGGTGCTGTGGATCAGCCTGATTTGCCTGTTCATCCTCAGCTATCCGCCCACCACCCTGATCATTCACGGCATCAAGGGCGAAGTCTCGGTCAATCTGGCCGTGGGCATCGTGCTGTTCACGGTGCTGGTGTTCATCGTCGGCCTGGCCCAGGGCTTCGGCAAGGCCAGCGTCTATCGCAGCCTGGCCGATCATTATCCCACCCAGATGGGCGTGGTCGGCGGCATCGTCGGCCTGATCGGCGGCTTGGGCGGTTTCGTCCTGCCGATCATGTTCGGCGTCACCGCCGACGCCGTGGGCGTGCGCAGCAGTTGCTTCATGCTGATGTTCGTGCTGGTGGTGGTCACCATGATCTGGACCTGGATGGCCGAAAAGGAAGAACGCGAGGAGATTCTGGAACGGCACGCCGAGGTTCGCGCCGAACTGGCCGGCGCGGAACTGGTCGAGCGGACCCGTCGTCGCCCGCATCTGCTCGTCGACTGGCGGCCGGACGACGAAACGTTCTGGGAAAAGACCGGCCGGCGCATCGCCAACCGCAACCTGTGGTTGTCCATGCCTGCCCTGCTGCTGGCTTTCGCGGTCTGGGTGGTATGGAGCGTGATCGTGGTCGAACTGCCGCACGTCGGCTTCCAGTTTTCGCAAAATCAACTGTTCTGGCTGGCGGCGCTGCCGGGTTTGTCCGGCCCCTTCTTCCGGGCGTTGTATTCCTTCGTGGTGCCGATCTTCGGCGGACGCAACTGGACCGTGTTCAGCACCGCGCTGTTGCTGTTGCCGACCCTGTGGATCGGGGTCGCGGTACAGGATCCCAACACCAACTACGCGGTGTTCGTGGCCATCGCCCTGCTGTGCGGCCTGGGGGCCGGCAACTTCTCCTCCAGCATGGCCAACATCAGCTTCTTCTATCCGCAGCGGCTGCAAGGCACCGCGTTGGGCTTGAACGGCGGCATCGGTAACCTCGGCGTCGGTCTGGCCCAGTTGATCGTACCCATCGCCATCTATGGCGGTGCGCTGTGGATTTTGGGAGGCAGCGCGCAAAGCCATACGGACGGCGGGGTGACGACCCAAATCTGGGTGCAGAACGCCGGATTCATCTGGGTGCCGTTCATCGTCGCCGCGTCGGTCGCCGCGTGGTTTGGCATGGACAACATCGCCACGGTCAAGGCCGGCTTCGCCGAACAGGTCGCGATCTTCCGCCACAAGCATCAATGGCTGATGAGCTGGCTGTACACCGGCACCTTCGGTTCCTTCATCGGTCTGGCGGTCACGTTCCCGATGCTGGTCAACAGCCAGTTTCCGATGGTCGACGCCTTCAAATTTGCCTTCATGGGCCCGTTGCTGGCGGCGTTGGTCAGGCCGCTTGGCGGTTGGCTGTCGGATCGCATCGGTGGCGCGATTATCACCTGCGGGGTGTTTGCGGCGATGACGGTGGCATCGCTGGGCGCGCTGCTGTTTCTGCCAGGGGCAAATGGCGGCGGCAACGTGATCGGCTTCGTGATCGTGTATCTGGTGTTGTTCGTCAGCGCGGGCATCGGCAATGGTTCCACTTTCCGCATGATCCCGATCATTTTCCGCGTCCTGCGCCAGCGTCAGGTGCATGGCAAGGACAATGCCGCGTTGGAAGAGGCATCGCGCCTGGCCGCGACCGAGGCCGCCGCCACCCTGGGGTTCAGTTCGGCGGTGGCGGCGTTCGGCGGTTTCTTCATTCCCATCGCCTACGGCGCGTCCATCGACCTGACCGGCGGTTATCAGGCGGCGCTGATCGTGTTCGCGCTGTTCTACCTCAGTTGCCTGTGGATCACCTGGCGCTGGTATGCCGGCAAGAACGTGGAAGCGCCGTGTTGATGAAATAACCCCTCACCCCAACCCCTCTCCCGCAAGGGGAGAGGGGAGTAATGAGCCATGTTCCCTCTCCCTTTGGGAGAGGGCTAGGGTGAGGGAGAAACGAATTTCAAAAAATTCCATTTCCGCGACTGGAGCACGAAAAACCCATGACCGAACACAACCCCCGTACCTGGTTGAGCGCCTGGACCCCGGAAGACCCGGCGTTCTGGGAAAGCACCGGCAAGCCTCTGGCCTGGAAGACGCTGACTATCACTACCCTGAACCTGATGATGGCGTTCATCGTCTGGTTCGTGGTCAGCGCGCTGGTAGTGCGCCTGCCCAACATCGGCTTCAAACTGACGCCGACCCAGTTGTTCTGGCTCGCGGCCATGCCTGGACTGGCCGCCGGCATCCTGCGTGCTATCCACACCTTCCTGGTTCCGCTGTACGGCACCCGCCACGTGGTGACCTTCTCGACTCTGTCGCTGTTGATCCCCGCGCTGGGCTGGTTCTACGCGATCCAGGACCCGACTACCCCTTACTGGATACTGCTTCTGCTGGCTTTTCTAGCGGGGCTGGGTGGGGGTAATTTCTCCTCGTTCATGCCATCGACCAGCCTGTTTTTCCCGAAGCGGCTCCAGGGCACGGCGCTGGCGATTCAGGCCGGCATCGGTAATTTCGGCGTCAGCGTGGTGCAGTTCGTGACGCCGTGGATTATCGGCTTCGCCCTGTTCGGCACGCTGGCCGGCGCGTCCCAGACCTTCGTACCCACCGCCCCGGGCGCTGCTACCAAGCCGATCTGGCTGCAAAACGCGGCCTTGATCTACGTGCCGTTCATCGTGGTGTTTGCCATCGCCGCCTGGGCGATGCTGAAGTCGGTTCCAGTGCGGGCCAATTTCCGCGAGCAGTTGGACATTTTCCATTTCAGCAACCGGCACGGCTTCTGGATGACCTCGCTGTATATCATGACCTTCGGCTCGTTCTCCGGCTTCGCCGCCACGTTCCCGCTGATGATCAAGCAGATGTACACGGTGCTGCCGGGCGGCCCGGACCCGCTGGCTTGGGCCTTTCTCGGCCCGCTGGTCGGAGCCACTGCCCGGGTGATCGCCGGCCCGATTTCCGACAAATTGGGTGGCGCCATCGTCACGCACTGGTCCGGGATCGGCCTGCTGGCTTGCGCCATCGGCGTGACCTTCTACACCCATCCCGCTTCGATGGCCGACTTCCCGTTGTTCGTCGGGATGATGCTGGGCGTGTTCTTCTTCAGCGGCGTCGGCAACGCCAGTACCTTCAAGCAGATGCCGATGATCTTCGAGCCGCGCCAAGCCGGCGGCATCATCGGCTGGACGGCGGCGATGGCCTCATTCGGTCCCTTCATCTTCGGGATGCTAATCGGCTGGTCGTTCGCCGCGACCGGCTCGCCCAACGCCTTTTTCTACGGCGCGGTGCTGTTCTACGCCTTCAACATCGCCATCAACTGGTGGTACTACGCCCGCAAAGGGGCGGAGAAACCGTGCTGATTATTTCTCCCCTCTCCCCGTGGGAGAGGGGCGGGGGTGAGGGCGCCCGTTACCCCCTCACCCTAACCCTCTCTCCCAAGGGGGCGAGGGAACCTTTGAAACGAGGTCAATTGCCATGAGTCATTTCCTGGACCGGCTGAATTTCCTAAAGAAAGTCACCGACACCTTTTCCGGCGATCACGGCATCGTCACCAACGAGGACCGGGGCTGGGAGGATGCCTATCGCGCCCGCTGGCAGCACGACAAGATCGTGCGCTCGACCCACGGCGTGAATTGCACCGGCTCCTGTAGCTGGAAGATTTACGTCAAGAACGGGCTGGTCACCTGGGAAACCCAGCAAACCGACTATCCGCGCACCCGCGACGATCTGCCCAACCACGAGCCGCGCGGCTGCCAGCGGGGCGCGTCCTATAGCTGGTATCTGTATAGCGCCAACCGGGTGAAATACCCGATGGTGCGCGGGCGGCTGCTCAAGCTCTGGCGCGAGGCGCTGGCAGCCAGGAAAGATCCGGTGGACGCCTGGGCCTCCATCGTCGAAGACCCGGCCAAGGCGAACGAATACAAGAGCAAGCGCGGCTTGGGCGGCTTCGTCCGCGCCACCTGGGACGAGGTCAACCCGCTCATCGCCGCCGCCAACGTCTACACCGCCAAGAAATACGGCCCGGATCGGATTTACGGCTTCTCGCCGATTCCGGCGATGTCGATGGTGTCCTACGCCGCCGGTTCCCGTTACCTGTCGCTGATCGGCGGCGCCTGCGGCTCGTTCTACGACTGGTACTGCGACCTGCCGCCAGCCTCACCCATGATCTGGGGCGAGCAGACCGACGTGCCGGAATCGGCGGACTGGTACAACTCCACTTTCCTGATGATGTGGGGTTCCAACGTCCCGCAGACCCGCACTCCCGACGCTCACTTCATGACCGAGGTGCGCTACAAGGGCGCCAAGACGGTGGTGGTCTGCCCGGACTACTCGGAAGCGTCGAAATTCGCCGACATCTGGCTGCATCCCAAGCAGGGCACCGACGCCGCCGTGGCGATGGCGATGGGCCACGTCATCCTGCGCGAGTTCCATCTGGACGGGAAGTCGGAATACTTCACCGATTACGTCCGCACCAAGACCGATTTCCCCTGCCTGGTCCTGCTGGAGCAGCGAGCGGATGGCAGCTACGTCAACGGCCGCTTCCTGCGTGCGTCCGATCTCGCCGGCAACGCCGAGCAAGCCAACAATCCGGAGTGGAAGACCCTGGCCTTCGACGAGAACAGCGGCAAGCTGATCGTGCCGAACGGCTCCATCGGTTTCCGCTGGGGCGAGAAGGACGGCATGGTCGGCAAGTGGAACCTGGAGCCGAAAGAATCGCTGACCGGGGCCGAAACCCAGTTGCGCCTGTCGGTGAACGAAATCCGGGACGAGGTGGTTCCGGTCGCGTTCCCGTATTTCGGCTCGACCCAGCATCCGCATTTCGCCTGCACCAGCCACGACGAAATCCAGGTGCGCAACGTGCCGGCCAAGAAGGTCAAGCTGGTCAATGGCTCCGAGGCGCTGGTCGCCACCGTTTACGACCTGACCCTGGCCCAGTACGGCCTCGACCGGGGTCTCGGTGGTGGCAGCGTCGCCAAGACCTACGACGACGACGTGCCTTACACGCCGGCTTGGCAGGAGAAGATCACCGGCGTGCCGCGCGCCCAGATCGTCGCGGTCGCCCGCCAGTTCGCCGAGAACGCCGACAAGACCCACGGCAAGTCCATGATCATCATCGGCGCGGCGATGAACCACTGGTATCACATGGACATGAACTACCGGGGCGTCATTAACATGCTGATGATGTGCGGCTGCGTCGGCCAGAGCGGCGGCGGTTGGTCGCACTACGTCGGTCAGGAGAAGCTGCGCCCGCAGACCGGCTGGACCGCGCTGGCGTTCGCGCTGGACTGGCACCGTCCGCCCCGGCACATGAACTCCACTTCGTACTGGTACGTCCACAGCAGCCAGTGGCGGCACGAGAAGGTCGCAATGACCGAGATTCTCTCGCCGCTGGTCGACCCGAAACAGTGGCAGGGCACGCAGATCGACTACAACGTGCGTTCCGCCCGCATGGGCTGGCTGCCGACCGCGCCGCACTTCGACGCCAATCCGCTCCAGATCGTGAAAGATGCCGAGGCCGTCGGCCAGGCGCCGGCCGCGTATCTGGGCGCGAACCTGAAGGCGGGCAAGATCAATTTCGCTTTCGAAGACCCGGACAACCCGGTCAACTTCCCGCGCAATCTGTTCGTGTGGCGCTCCAACCTGCTCGGCTCCTCCGGCAAGGGCCACGAGTACTTCCTCAAGTACCTGCTGGGCACGACCCACGGCGTCATGGGCAAGGATCTGGGCGAGGAAGGCGGCGAAAAGCCGCTGGAAGTGAAGTGGCGCGAAGGCGCGCAAGGCAAGCTGGACTTGCTGGTGACGCTGGACTTCCGCATGTCCACGACCTGCCTGTATTCGGACATCGTGCTGCCGACGGCGACCTGGTACGAGAAGAACGACCTCAACACCAGCGACATGCACCCGTTCATCCACCCGCTGAGCGCGGCGGTGGACCCAGCTTGGGAATCGCGGACCGACTGGGACATCTTCAAGGGCATCGCCAAGGCGTTTTCGGCAACCTGCCCCGGCCATCTCGGCGTGGAGAAGG
Organism: Candidatus Competibacter sp.; assembly: GCA_031732855.1. Classification (GTDB taxonomy): domain Bacteria; phylum Pseudomonadota; class Gammaproteobacteria; order Competibacterales; family Competibacteraceae; genus JAVMKJ01. Next base: position 9,544 of record JAVMKJ010000143.1, on the reverse strand, counting down.
ATATCGTCGCCTTGCCGACCCTGCACGATACCCCGACCGAACTGGCGATGCCGGACGTGAAGGACTGGAAGAAGGGCGAATGCGACCTGATCCCCGGCAAGACCGCGCCCAGCCTGATCGTGGTCGAGCGCGACTATCCCAACACCTACAAGAAGTTCACCTCGGTCGGTCCGCTGCTGGACAAGCTCGGCAACGGCGGCAAAGGCATCAGTTGGAATACCGAGCACGAGGTCGAGGCGCTGGCGACGCTGAATTACACCGTGCTGGAGGATGGCGTTTCCAAGGGACGGCCGCGCATCGACAGCGACATCGACGCCGCTGAGATGATCATGATGCTGGCTCCGGAGACCAACGGCCACGTTGCGGTGAAAGCCTGGGCGGCGCTGAGCAAAATCACCGGCCGCGACCACAGCCATCTGGCCCTGCCGAAGGAGCACGAGAAAATCCGCTTCCGCGACATCGTCGCCCAGCCGCGCAAGATCATCTCTTCGCCGACTTGGTCCGGGTTGGAAGACGAGAAGGTTTCGTACAACGCCGGCTACACCAACGTCCACGAACTGATCCCGTGGCGCACCGTGACCGGTCGCCAGCAGTTCTACCAGGATCATCCCTGGATGCTCGGTTTCGGCGAGGCGATGTGCGCCTATCGGCCCCCAGTGGACATGAAGACGGTCGAACCGATCATCGGCAAGCGGCCGAACGGCAACAGGGAAATCGTGCTGAACTTCATCACCCCGCACCAGAAATGGGGCATCCATAGCACCTATACCGACAACCTGTTGATGCTCACCCTGTCGCGCGGCGGCCCGATCATCTGGATTTCCGAAGTGGACGCCAAAAAAGCCGGCATCGAGGACAACGACTGGATCGAAGCCTACAACGTCAACGGTGCCATCGCCGCGCGGGCCGTGGTCAGCCAGCGCGTTCCCGAAGGCATGTCGATGATGTACCACGCCCAGGAGAAGATCGTGAATACGCCCGGCTCCGAAACCACCGGCACGCGGGGCGGCATTCACAACTCCGTCACCCGCACCGTGCTGAAGCCGACCCACATGATCGGCGGCTACGCCCAGCAGAGTTACGGCTTCAACTACTACGGCACCGTCGGCGCCAACCGCGACGAGTTCATCATCGTCCGCAAGATGGCCAGGATCGACTGGATGGACGACGAAAAGCCGGTCGAGGCCGAGGTGGCGGGACATTGATTACAGTTCCCTCACCCCCAACCCCTCTCCCTCCGGGAGAGGGGGACAATCAGATTCCCTCTCCCTCCGGGAGAGGGGGCAATCAGATTCCCTCTCCCTCCGGGAGAGGGGGCAATCAGATTCCCTCTCCCTCCGGGAGAGGGTTAGGGTGAGGGCGAACGCTAGGGCGATACACCGATTGAGGATTACCCAATGAAAGTACGCGCGCAAATCGCCATGGTCCTGAACCTGGACAAGTGCATCGGCTGCCACACCTGTTCGGTGACCTGCAAGAACGTCTGGACCAGCCGCGACGGCATGGAATACGCCTGGTTCAACAACGTCGAGACCAAGCCCGGCATCGGCTATCCCAAGGAGTGGGAGAACCAGGATAAATGGAACGGCGGCTGGAAGCGGCGCAAGGATGGCCAGATCGAGCCGAAGCAGGGCGGCAAGTGGCGGATTCTGGCCAACATCTTCGCCAACCCCGACCTGCCGGTCATCGACGACTACTACGAGCCGTGGGATTACGACTACGCGCACCTGCAAAACGCGCCGGAGTCGAAAGCCATGCCCACCGCCCGGCCCCGCTCCGCCATCAGCGGCGAGCGGATGGAGAAAATCCACTGGGGGCCGAACTGGGAGGAAATCCTCGGCACCGAATTCGCCAAGCGCTCGAAGGACTACAACTTCGAGAGCGTGCAGAAGGAAATTTACGGCGAGTTCGAAAACACCTTCATGATGTATCTGCCGCGCCTGTGCGAGCACTGCCTGAATCCGGCCTGCGTCGCCTCCTGCCCCAGCGGCGCGATCTACAAGCGCGAGGAGGACGGCATCGTCCTGATCGATCAGGACAAATGCCGGGGCTGGCGGATGTGTGTGTCCGGCTGTCCGTACAAGAAGATTTACTACAACTGGAACACCGGCAAATCCGAGAAGTGCATCCTCTGCTATCCGCGCATCGAGTCCGGCCAGCCGACGGTGTGCTCGGAAACCTGCGTGGGCCGCATCCGCTATCTCGGCGTGCTGCTGTACGACGCCGACAGGATCGAACAGGCCGCCAGCGTCTCCGACGAGAAGAGCCTGTATCAGGCCCAGCTCGACATGTTCCTCGATCCCTACAGCCCGACCGTGCAGGCCGAGGCGCGCAAGGCCGGTATTCCCGACGCCTGGTTGGAGGCCGCCCAGGACTCGCCGATCTACAAGATGGCGATCGAGTGGAAGATCGCCTTCCCGCTGCATCCCGAGTACCGCACCCTGCCGATGGTCTGGTACGTGCCGGCGCTGTCGCCGATTCAGGCTCGGGCCGAGGCCGGCAAAATTGGGATGAACGGGATCATTCCCGACGTTGGTTCGCTGCGGATTCCGCTGAAGTATCTGGCCAACCTCCTGACTGCCGGCGACGAACAGCCGGTCAAGCTGGCGCTGGAGCGGATGCTGGCGATGCGCGCCTACATGCGGGCCAAGATCGTGGACGGCGAAGTGAAGGACGAGGTGCTGAAAGTGGCCGGTCTGCGCATCGATCAGGTCGAGTCGATGTACCGCTATCTCGCCATCGCCAACTACGAGGATCGCTTCGTCATCCCGACCTCGCACCGCGAATACGCCAGCGCGACCTACGACGCCTTCGGCGAACGCGGCGGTTGCGGATTCAGCTTCGGCAACGGCTGCTCGCCGGGCACGGACAAGACCAACCTGTTCGGCGGCAAGAAGGTGAATGTCCGCCGGGCCAGTCCGATCCGGGTGGAGCCCCCGAGCAAAGCCTGAACCGCACAAACTCCCCTCTCCCTTCGGGAGAGGGGCAGGGGTGAGGGTGCCCGTATCGGGCACCGTATGCACGAGGTGGAACGATGAAAACCCTGAAAGTCCTATCCGCCCTGCTGTGCTATCCACAGCCGGAATGGCAGACCGCTCTGGGTGAGATGGATGAGGTGCTGGAGCGGGAGAAACTGTTGCCGAAAGACGCGCGACGGGCGCTGCGGGCGTTGATAAACCGGTTGGAACGGACCGATCTGATGGAGTTGCAGGAGCGGTATGTCGCGATCTTCGACCGGGGCCGCGCCCTGTCGCTGCATCTGTTCGAGCATGTCCATGGCCAATCGCGGGATCGCGGCCAGGCCATGGTCGACTTGCTGGAAATCTACCGCCGGCATGGCTTCGAAATGAATGCCCGCGAGCTGCCCGATTATATCCCGCTGTTCCTGGAATACCTGGCACAACGGCCGGGAGGAGAAGCGCTGGACATGTTGGCGGAGACTCTGCACGTCATGGCCCTGCTCGGTGCGCGACTGGCCGAACGCGGCAGCGACTATCACGTCGTGTTCGACGCCCTCGCGGCTTTGGTCGGGGAGCCGGCCGACATCGAGGATATTCGTCGCCAGGCTGCCACCGAGGGTCCGGACGAGACCCTGGTGAACATGGACAGGATTTGGGAAGAGGAGGCGGTGACCTTTCTGGCCAATCAGGAAGGGTGTTCGGCCAGCCGCCTGGGATCGCGCGAGTCGCAACCGGTGCGGTGGGTGCCCCGACCGGGTTCAGCCCAACAACCCGCCTGTTTCCCATGAAATCATCCCTCGCCCTCGAACCACCCCGGCGCTTCGCGCCACCCCTCCTTGGCCAAGGAGAGGAACAGGATCATGCGGCGCCTTGCTCCCCTCGCCCCGTGGGAGAGGGGCTGGGGGTGAGGACCGTATTAAAACATTTGAGGCTACGATCATGAGTTATCTCGATACCCTGTTGTTTGGCGTATATCCTTACCTGGCCGGCGCGGTGTTCCTGCTCGGCAGCCTGGCGCGGTTCGACCGCGACCAGTTCACCTGGAAGGCGCACTCCAGCCAAATTTTGAACAAGAAAGACATGCGGCTGGCCAGCAACCTGTTTCATGTCGGCATCATTCTGTTGTTCTTCGGTCACTTCTTCGGCATGTTGACCCCGCCGGAAATCCTGCACGCCCTGGGCGTTTCCGCCGGCGCCAAGCAGGTGCTGGCGGTTGTTGCCGGGAGCATCTTCGGCCTGATGTGTTTCGCCGGTTTGACCATGCTGGTGCGGCGGCGGTTGACCGACCCCCGGGTGCGGGCCACCAGCAGCAGGATGGATATCTTTATCCTGCTATTGTTGTACGCTCAGTTGATCCTCGGTCTGTTGACCGTGCCGGTGTCGTTGATGCACTTGGACGGCCACAACATGATGCTGCTGATGAGTTGGGCGCGGAACGTGGTGACCTTCGATCCCATGGAAGCCGTCGCCGCCGTGGCGCCCATCGGCTTCCTGTTCAAGCTGCACATGTTTCTCGGCATGACGGTCTTTCTGGTGTTCCCGTTCAGCCGGCTGGTGCATATCTGGAGCGCGCCGGTCACGTATCCGGTCCGGCCGTATCAAGTGGTGCGGCAGCGGTAGGCACGAGGCACGAGGCGCGAGGCGCCAGGGGGCTTCTCTCTTTGCTTTGACCTTGCGCCTTCGACCTTGTACCTTTGATCTCCCCGTTCGCGGAGACCCTTTCATGATCACCGTCAACGGCGTCGAGATCACCGACGCCGCAATATTCGCCGAGATGCGGCACCACCCCGCGCCGTCGCGGGAAATCGCCGAATATTCGGCGAAACTGGCGCTGGTCGCCCGGGAATTGCTGCTGCAGGAAGCGGCCCGACTGGATATCGCCGGCCCCGACGAGGAAGGGCGCATCGCGGCGCTGGTCGAACGCGAGGTCGAGATTCCGGAGCCGGACGAGGCCAGTTGCCGGCGGTTCTTTGAATCCAACCGCCAGCGGTTCCGCGCTGGCGATCTGTTCGAGATCTCCCACATCCTGTGCGCCGCGCCGCCGGATGATGTCGGTGCCCGCGCCGAAGCGCGTTCCCGCGCCGAAAGCGCCCTCTCTCAACTCGGAAACGGCGGCAATTTCGCCGAACTGGCGGCGCGACTGTCGGATTGTCCGTCGAAACAGACGGGTGGCAACCTCGGTCAAATCGGCCCCGGCCAGACCGTGCCGGAGTTCGAGCAGGCGCTGTTCGAGATGCGGGAGGGTGAGACATCCAGGCAGCCGGTGGAAAGCCGCTTCGGGTTTCACGTGATCCGGTTACACCGGAAAATCGAGGGCCGGCCGCAAGAGTACGGTATGGTCCGCGACCGCATCGCGGAGTATCTGCGCGAGAGCGTGCACCGACAGGCGGTCAGCCGATATCTCGCCTTGCTGATCGGTCGCGCCACCATCGGCGGCATCGATCTGCTGGGATCCGATTCCCCGCTGGCGCAATAGGGGCTGATGAAAGTCCTCGGTATCAGCGGCTGGAGCGGTTGCGGCAAGACCACCCTCATCGTCACCCTGATCCCCCGGCTGCGGGCGCGGGGATTGAGGGTCTCGACCCTCAAGCACGCCCATCATGACGTCGATCTCGACTCCCCTGGCAAGGATACCTGGCGCCATCGCGAGGCCGGCGCCCGAGAAGTGATCCTGGCGACCGGCCGTCGCTGGGCTCTGCTGCACGAACTGCGTGAAGAGCCGGAACCGACGGTGGCCGATCTCCTGCGTTACCTGCAACCAGTGGATTTGGTGCTGGTGGAAGGTTGGAAGAGCGGCGCTTACCCCAAGCTGGAAATCTGGCGGCCGGTCGCCGAGGATCAGCCGCCGCGCTTCCCGGACGACCCCACCATCGTCGCCGTCGCTTGCGATCCCCTGCTCGACCCAGCCCAATACGGCCGGCCTGGATTTCCGGTGTTGCCGTTACACGACCCCGACGGGATCGCGGATTTCATCGTCGATGAGATGGTCCGGCGACCGTAGGTGATTTCCAGCAAAGGCCATACCAGAACGGTAGAATGAGTGGGTCGGGTAAAGCGTGGCGTTGCCCTACAATGCGCGGGTCGGGCGCATCCTGTGCCCGACCCGCAGGTATATTCTTTTCAGGAAATCGCCCAAGATCGCAACCCCATGCCCAAGATGCGCGCCAGCTTTCAGGGACTGGTCCGGGTGCTGGCGAAAAACCTGTACCCGGAACCGGACGTGTTCGTCCGCGAACTGTTGCAGAACGCTCACGACAGCATTCAGTTGCGTCGGATCGATACCGCCGACTGGGCCGGCGAGATTCGCATCGACGTCGACGAACGCACCCGTACCCTGAGCTTCAGCGACAACGGGACCGGCATGGACCGGCGCGATATCGAGGAATTTCTGAGCGTCATCGGCAGCACCGGCACCGGCAGCCGCGCTCGGGAACTGGCGTCTCGCGACGTGGCGGTCGCCACTATCGGCCAATTCGGGATCGGCCTGCTGTCGGCGTTCGTGGTCGCCGAGCGGATCGAGGTCTACACCCGCAAGCCGGGCGCGGCGCAAACCTGGCGCTGGACCACTCACGGCGGCGAGGACTACGACTTGGTTGCCTTGCCGGCGGACGCGCAACCGCCCGGCACCCGGGTCGCGGTCACGCTGGAACCCCGCCAGACGACCTTTCTCGACGGTCGCCTCCTGCGCCAGATCGTGCGGCGCTATGCTGATCTGCTGCCGTTCCCCATCCTGTTGAACGGCTTCGGGCCGATCAATGCCATCAACGCACCCTGGCACGAACCGGGTTGGCGCGATCCCGTGGAGCGGGACCGGCTGTTGACCGCCTTTCTGAGTCAGCGTTACGCCGATCCGCCCCTGCTGGTGATCCCCGTGGACGTGCCGCACCCCCGGACGCTGGGCGGATTGTACGTCGCCGCCCGCTATGCGCCCGGGGCTCAGGCCGGTGGCCTCGTGGATCTGTTTCAGGCGCGGATGTGCGTCCGTTTGAACGATCGTGACGTGTTGCCGGAATGGGCGCGGTTCGTGCGCGGGGTGGTGGATTGTCCGGAATTGCAGCCGACCGCCGCCCGCGACAACGTGCAGCGGGATAGCGTCTATCACGCGCTGCGGGAAATTCTGGGTGAAACGATCATCGCGGCCCTGCTGGACCTGGCCGGCCGCGACCGACCGCGATTTCTGCGCTTGTGCGACTGGCATCACGACGCCCTGAAGGGCATGGCGGCCCGGCACCAGCAATTCGGCGCGGCGGTGCTGGACTACCTGCCCTTTGCGACCAGCCAGGGGCAATTGACCCTGCCCGACTATCTGGCCCACCAGTCGCCGGGACCGAACGGCAAACGGCCCCTGTATTTCTTCACCCACGAAGCCGACGCCAACCAGTTCTACCCGCTCTGTCAGGCGCACGGCGTGCTCGGCATCAATGCCGGGGGCGCTTTTGATGAAGCCCTGCTGCGCCGTTACGTCAGGCAGCATCCCGATCAGGTGGACCTCAAACCGCTGGATCGCCTCGACGACTCCGTGTTGTACCCCCCGCTCGATGCGGCGGCGCGGGTTCGCTATGCCCCCTTGCTGCGGGCGGTGGATCGGGCGTTGGCGGAGGCCGAAGCGCCGGCGCACGCGCAAATCCGCCGGTTCGAGCCGGCTTATTTGAGCGCGGTGGTGCTGTCCGGCCAGCGGCTGACCGCTTTCGACCAGATGGAACAGATGCTGGAAAAGTCGCTGCTGGCCAACGAATTGGCGGAACTGGCCGGCGAAGTGCGCGACCGTCTGCGCCGCCAGCCCCTGGATTTGCTGCTGAACGCCGCGCATCCCCTCGTCCAGCGGTTGGGCAAACTGACCGACCCCGATCATCCCCGTTATCGTCCGGTGCTGACCGGGTTGTATTACAGCGCCCTGCTCAATGCCCGGCATCGCCTGACGTCCGTCGCTGCTCGCCGTTTTCACGCCGACTTGCAGGCATTGCTGGCCTCCCATCTGGATTTGCAGAGCCACCATGATCCTTGATCGCCCGCCGCTCGCCCGGTTACGGGAACAGGCCACCCGGGCGCGAAAGGTCCGGCGGACGTAGTCCAACAGGTTGAGCACGTATCAAGGACAATTTCCAATTGGCTTAATGCTACCGGCCAACTTCCTCCAGCGTGGCGCTGTTGTTGTATAACTTCTTTATTTTCAAAGATTCAGCAAGCAGTCCAGACAGGTTCCGAGGTTGAGTG
>JAVMKJ010000143.1:0-1270 GCA_031732855.1 Candidatus Competibacter sp. | reverse complement strand
CTTCTTTATTTTCAAAGATTCAGCAAGCAGTCCAGACAGGTTCCGAGGTTGAGTGAGCCACGGTTATTCGCCATCACCGGCCGAGTCGTGCGGCTGATGAGGAAATGGCCATGCGTACCCACCAGGTCGGCCTTCTTGCCCAACGCCTCCAGATCGGCCGGTGTCGGCGAACTGGTCAGTTTGATCTCGAACGCCCACAGGCGGCTGCCGCACTCCAGCAGGAGATCGATCTCATATCGATCGCTGGTGCGCAGGTAAAAAGCCTGGTGGGATATGCCGTGGGCGTCAAGGTGAGCGAGCATCTGTTCGATTACCCAGCCCTCCCAACTGGCTCCCACCCAGGGCTTTGCCAACAAGTCCGTTGGCGAAGACAAGTCGAGCAAGGCGTGCAGCAAGCCAGAGTCGCGCCAGTAGAATTTGGGGCTTTTGACCAGGCGCTTGCGAATGTTGGCCGAGTACGGCGGTAATCGTCGGATCAGAAAGGCTTGTTCGAGGAAATCGGCATACTGATTGACGGTGTGGTAGCTCAGTCCAAGGCTTTTGCCGAGTTGCGATGCATTCCAGACCTGGCCGTGCAAGGCCGCCAGCATGCGGAACAGGCGTTGTGTGGTAGCCGCCCGGGCGGGTAGTCCCCAGTGGGGCAGGTCGCGCTGGGCGAGCAGATCAAGGTAAAACCGTTGCCATGCCGGATAACGTGCCGCCTCCAGGATGCCACCGTCGGGATACCCGCCGAAGTGCCACAAGGCGTCCCGCTGCGATTCGGGCAGTTCGGAGGCCAGGAAGGGGGTCAATTCGCACAACGCCAGACGTCCGGCCAGGCTTTCACCGACCTGTTGCATCAAAGCAGGCGAAACGGAGCCCAGCAGCAGAAAATGGCCATGGCGTTTCCGCTCCGCGTCAATCGTGGCGCGCAGGCGGGGAAACAGGGCCGGCATTTCCTGCGCCTCGTCGAGGATCAGCAGCTCCTCGCCGGCAACCGCCGTTTCCCACGCGACATCCAGCCGCAGACGGTCCGCCGGTTGTTCGAGGTCGAAATAGACACCGTTCAGGGACCTGGCCAAGGTGGTTTTACCCGACTGACGGGGGCCCAGCAGCGCCACGGCGGGGTATGCCTTTAGCCTCTCCCCGAGCAAGAGTGCAATAGTACGATCAATCATGATTTGCAAAATAGAATTTGATTTCTCTTTTGCAACCATAATGGGTAATCTGCTAATAATCAAACACCCAAAGCGTCTGATCGGGCTGCGCGCCGGTCCGAGCGGTGCCAGCC
>JAVMKJ010000142.1:0-82306 GCA_031732855.1 Candidatus Competibacter sp. | reverse complement strand
ACGAGGTGGTGACGTACCGGGGCAATGCCAACGTGGTGCCGCGGGACAAATAATTAAGAGGCTGTCTAAAAACTAATTTGTTGATTGTGGGAGCGGCCTTGGCCGCGATATGAGGGTCAGCCATCGCGGCCAAGGCCGCTCCCACATATAAGTTATTGATTTAATAATATTCAGTTTTTAGACAGCTTCTAAATTAGGTAAACCCCCGGCTTAGCCGGGGCGGTCTGGTTTTCCTCGACTGTCCGAGGACGGCTTGCTTACGGCGCGTCCTTCTTCGGCTGCTTGAGCTGCGCGGCGAGCTTGTTCAAATCCTCGACGCTCATCTTCTCGTCGTAAATGCCGGCGCCGACTTGGATGTCGGGTTTGAAGGAAACCTCGGCGCTATGGACGAAGGAGATCTTGCGGGAAGCCTTGGCTTCGCCCGGTTTCGGCCACCAGTATTCGACCCAACCACCATCGCGGTTGGCGCCGGCCTTGCACATTTCCTGGAACACCGATTTATCCTTGTCGTCCTTCATCTGCAGGATCGGTTTGCCCACCATATCCGGCCGCAGCGGGTGGGCGATCATCACGTTGTCCCGGCAGCTATAGACGAACACGTAGCTGTCCTTCCACACCCAGCGGGCATCCTTGTTGTTGTTGAAGTCCGAGAAGCCCGCCAGGCCCTTGTCGTTCAGGTACTGGACGGCTTCATGCACCTTGGTGATCACTTCCTCGGGGGTGGCGGCATTGGGATCGGCGGCCATGGTGATGGCGGGCGTGACGCCCAGGGCCAAGGTCAGGCCGGCCAGAGCAAGCGTTGTTTTTCGCATCTTTAAAGATCCTCCAAGTGATTCGGTGGTGAGAGCGAGGGAAGCCGGGTCGTTCAGGAAACCCAGGGCTTGCCCGCCGGCAAGATCTCCTTGCCATAGATCTCGTTCAGGATGACGCGCGCCATCATGTACCAGGCGGCCAGCGCGCAGACCATCAATTCGTAGCCGGCCACCACGGTCAGGCCGGGATAACCGAAATGCGCCAGATCGAGCAGAATGAAGCCGACGAGCAGCGTGGTGAAGGTGAAGGCCATCGCGCCGTGGATGCGCAACGAGCCAATCCACAGGATCACCGTGAACAGGGTCCAGGCCACCAGGAACCAGCCGACATCTTCGGTGCCGGCCTTGAACAGATCGTATTTATTGCCCAACAGCATGAAGCACAGGGCAATCCAGAAGGCGCCATACGAGGTGAAGGCGCAGTAGCCGAAATTGTTGCCGGTCTTCATTTCCTGCAGGCCGGCGATGAGCTGCGCCAGGCCCCCAAACATCAGGCCCAGCCAGACCACCGGGCCGATGCTGGGCATCCAGCCGACGTTGTGGAATTGCAGGACCAGAGTGGTCAGGCCGAAGCCGGCCAAGCCGACGACGGCTGGATTGCCGAGTTTTTGTTCCGCCATACAATTGCTCTCTTCAGGTGGATTATTATCGGGCTTGTGGCCCACGGGTTTGAAAATAAGGAAACATTGGCGATGCCGGGCACGGCTCTTCTCCAAGGCCGCGCATTATAGTGGCTGGAAGGGAGCTTGCCACGACCGGGGGAAAATAATTCAGCCGGCCTCCCGTCTTGCCGCCCGCTTGCGCTCGTGTTCCAGCAGCAGTTTCTTGCGCAGGCGGATGGACTTCGGGGTGACCTCGACCAGTTCGTCGTCGTCGATGAATTCCAGGGCTTGTTCCAGGCTCAATCGCACCGGCGGAGTCAGCAGGATGTTCTCGTCGGAGCCGGCGGCGCGGATGTTGGTCAGTTGCTTGGCCTTGAGCGGGTTGACCACCAGGTCGTTGTCGCGGGAGTGAATGCCGACGATCATGCCCTCGTAGACTTCGTCGCCGGGGGCGACCATCATCCGGCCCCGCTCCTGCAGGTTGAACAGGGCGTAGGCCAGCGTCTTGCCGGTGGCGTTGGCGATCAGCACCCCGTTGATCCGCGCGCCGATGGCCCCCTTCTTCAGCGGGCCGTAGCGGTCGAACACGTGGTACAGCAGGCCGGTGCCCGAGGTGGTGGTCAGGAACTCGGTCTGGAAGCCGATCAGGCCGCGAGCCGGGATCAGATAGTCCAGCCGCACCCGGCCCTTGCCGTCGGGCTGCATGTCCAGCAGATCGCCGCGGCGCTCGCCGAGTTTTTCCATCACCGCGCCCTGATGCTGCTCCTCGACGTCCACCGTCAACTGCTCGAAGGGTTCGCAGGTTTCGCCGTCGATCTCGCGGACGATCACCTCCGGGCGCGATACCGCCAGCTCGTAGCTCTCGCGGCGCATGTTTTCGATCAGGATCGACAGGTGCAGTTCGCCGCGCCCGGAAACCTTGAATTTGTCGGGATCCTCGGTGTCCTCGATCCGCAGCGCCACGTTGTGTATCAATTCCCGGTACAGCCGCTCGCGCAACTGGCGGCTGGTGACATATTTTCCTTCGCGACCGGCGAACGGCGAGGTGTTGACCTGGAAGGTCATGCTCATGGTCGGCTCGTCCACCTTGAGCGGCGGCAGCGGCTCGACGTTGCCGGGATCGCACAGCGTGTCGGAAATGCCCAGCCCGTCGATGCCGGTGAAGGCCACGATGTCGCCGGCGGATGCTTCGGGGAATTCGATCCGTTCCAGGCCCTGAAAGCCGAGGATTTGCAGCACCCGGCCGGCGCGGCGATTGCCGCGATGGTCGACGATCGCGACGGGCGTGTTGGTTTTGACCTTGCCCCGGCGGATGCGGCCGATGCCGATCACCCCCACGTAACTGTTATAGTCCAGGGAACTGACCTGTAATTGAAACGGTCCCTTGGGATCGACCTGCGGCGGTCTGACCTGCTCGATGATGGTCTCGAACAGCGGGGTCATGTCGCCGGAACGCACGGTCTCGTCCAGTCCCGCGTAGCCGTGCAGCGCCGAGGCGTAGATCACCGGGAAATCCAGTTGTTCGTCGCTGGCGCCCAACCGGTCGAACAGATCGAAGGTACGGTCCAGCACCCAGTGCGGCCGGGCGCCGGGCCGGTCGATCTTGTTGATGACGACGATCGGCCGGAAGCCCATGGCGAAGGCTTTCTGGGTGACGAAACGGGTTTGCGGCATCGGTCCGTCCACCGCGTCCACCAGCAGCAACACGGAGTCGACCATGGACAGCACCCGCTCGACCTCGCCGCCGAAATCGGCATGTCCCGGCGTGTCCACGATGTTGATATGGTAGTCCCGCCAGTACAGGGCGGTGTTCTTGGCGAGGATGGTGATGCCGCGCTCCCGTTCCAGGACGTTGGAATCCATCACCCGTTCGGGCGGCGCGGCGCGTTCGTCGAGCGTGCCGGATTGTTGCAGCAGTTTGTCCACCAGCGTGGTCTTGCCGTGGTCCACGTGGGCGATAATGGCGATATTACGAAGTTTTTCGATCACGGTGCGGCCGGTTGGGCTGAAACGGGCAGGGCATTATAGCGGAGCCCATCAAACGCCAAAGCCCCGCGTGGGGCGGGGCTTTGGCTGGATAAGGTTGGTGGGGGATTGTTATTTTGCAGCCGCGAATTTCTTGACCATCGTGGCTTGCGGGCCCTTGGGACCGACCTTGAACTCGAACTCGACTTTCTGGTTTTCCGCCAGGGTTCGGAACCCCTTGCCCTCGATTACCGAATAATGGACGAACACATCGCTGCTGCCGTCCTCGGGGGCGATGAAACCGAACCCCTTGGCCTCGTCAAACCACTTCACAGTACCAGTACGCATTAATACAACCTCAAGGACAAAATATTTTCTTATCTGCCGAGCCGCCCGGAATGCCGAAATTTTCACGGGAAAGTTCGGTGAAGGCGGGGCCGACTTTGGGTATCTGGAGGCTCGCGACCTCCACCCGTGGCGGAAAGTACGTGAAAGCGTTGTGTTCCGCAAGCAAATTTTGTATGCGCGCGCGCAAGCCTGATGCCGGAATGCCGGGCATTTGCCATTTGGCGCGATTTTAATCTTTCCAAACAAAATCTTGGAATTTTTTGTGGAAAAAATTCTCGCTTCTCTGCACGGCCGGTTGCCCGATTGTCCGACTCGCGACCGCGCTCTTTTCGCCCGCCGCCTGCGGGGTTTGCGCCAGCGCTTGCGCGAGGGCAAACCGCTGGATCGCGGGCTGGAGCAATTGGCCGCGGAACTGGAGGCCGCCTCCGCGCGGTTGCGGGAACGCCGCGCGTTGCTGCCGGTGCCGAGCTTCGACGACAGCCTGCCGATCAGCGCCCACCGCGCCGCCATCGCCGCCGCCATTCGCGAGCATCCGGTGGTGGTGATCTGCGGCGAAACCGGGTCCGGCAAAACCACGCAACTGCCGAAGATCTGCCTCTCGCTGGGTTTGGGCGCCGCCGGGTTGATCGGCCACACGCAGCCGCGCCGGATCGCGGCCCGGTCGGTGGCGGCCCGGATCGCCGCCGAACTGGGCACCGCGGTCGGCGGCCGGGTCGGTTACCAGGTGCGGTTTTCCGATCGGGTGGGACCGGATACCGTGGTCAAGCTGATGACCGACGGCATCCTGCTGGCGGAAACCCAGGGCGACCGGGGGCTCGATCAATACGAAGTCATCATCCTCGACGAGGCCCACGAGCGCAGCCTGAACATCGACTTCCTGCTGGGCTATCTCAAGCGCCTGCTGCCGCGCCGGCCGGATTTAAAGCTGATCATCACCTCGGCCACCATCGACCCGGACCGCTTCTCCCGCCATTTCGATGGCGCGCCGATCATCGAGGTTTCCGGGCGTCTCCATCCGGTGGAAGTGCGCTACCGGCCGTTGCTGGCGGCGGACGAGGACGAGCGCGACCGCGATTTGCAGCAGGCGATCCTGGACGCGGTGGACGAGGTCTGGACAGAAGGTCCGGGTGATATTTTGATCTTCCTGTCCGGGGAACGGGAGATTCGGGAGACGGCGGAGACCCTGCGCAAGCACCATCCGCCCAATACTGAAATTTTACCCCTGTACGCCCGTCTCTCCGCCGCCGAACAGAGCCGGGTATTTCAGCCGCACGGTCGGCCGCGCATCGTGCTGGCCACCAACGTCGCCGAAACCTCGCTGACCGTACCCGGCATCCGCTACGTGATCGATCCCGGCACGGCGCGGATCAGCCGCTACAGCCCACGCAGCCGGATTCAACGGTTGCCGGTGGAAAAGATCTCCCAGGCCAGCGCCCGCCAGCGGGCCGGCCGCTGCGGGCGGGTGAGCGCCGGGGTTTGCGTGCGGTTGTACGCGGAGGAGGATTTTCAATCCCGGCCGGCATTTACCGACCCGGAAATTCTTCGTACCCATCTGGCGGCGGTGATCTTGCAGATGAGCGCGCTGAATCTGGGTCGGCCGGAGGATTTTCCATTCGTCGATCCGCCCGATTCGCGTCAGATCAGCGACGGTTTCCGACTGCTGTTCGAGTTGCGGGCGATGGACGAACGGCGGCGCATCACCGAACTGGGCCGGCAAGTGGCGAAACTGCCGGTGGATCCGCGCCTGGGGCGAATGTTGCTGGCGGCGCGGGAGGAAGCTTGTCTGCGCGAGGTGCTGGTCGTCGTCGCCGCGCTGGCGATCCAGGACCCACGCGAGCGACCGCTGGAGAAACAGCAGGCCGCGGACGAGAAGCATCGCCGCTTTCGCGACGAGGATTCCGATTTTCTGGCGCTGCTCCGGCTGTGGGACTACTACCACGAGCAGGCCCGCCAACTGTCCAGGAACCAGTTGCGCAATTTGTGTCGAGCCGATTTTCTGTCCTTCGTGCGGATGCGGGAATGGCACGATCTGCATCAGGAACTGTTGGGGCGGGTGACCGAGATGGGGATGCGGCTCAACGGCGATCCGGCGCCCTACGACAGCCTGCACCGGGCGCTGCTGGCCGGCCTGCTCGGTCATCTTGGCCTGAAGCAGGAAGAAAGCGTCTATCTGGGAGCGCACGGGCGGAATTTTTACCTGTTCCCCGGTTCCGGACTGTTCAGGAAACGGCCGCGCTGGGTGATGGCGGCGGAGTTGGTGGAAACCGCCCGCTTGTACGCTCGCACCGTGGCGCGCATCGAGCCGGAGTGGGTTGAGGGACTGGCCGGCCACCTGCTCAAGCGCGAGTTTGCCGAACCGCACTGGGAGAAACGTTCCGCGCAGGTGACCGCCACCGAGCGGGTCACGCTGTACGGATTGCCCGTCGTGGCCGGCCGCCGGGTCAATTACGGGCCGCTCGACCCGGCGCTGGCGCGCGGGATTTTTATCCGGCAAGCGCTGGTTGAAGGCGAATTTCATTGCAAGGCGCCGTTTTTTCAGCACAACCGGCGACTGCTGGCGGAGTTGGCCGAGCTGGAAGTCCGCGCCCGCCGGGACTTGTGGGCCGACGAGGAAGCCGTCCACCGCTTCTACGACGAGCGCGTCCCCGAGGGCGTTTACAGCGGTCCGACCTTCGAGACCTGGCGCAAGGAGGCCGAACGGCAAAACCCGCGCCTGCTGTTCCTGGATCGAGCCGCGTTGCTGGCGGAAGCGGGTCCGGCGACGGACGGCGAACGCTTTCCCGACCATCTCGATCTCGACGGCCTGAAGCTGCCCTTGAGCTACCGATTTACGCCGGGCGCGGAGGATGACGGCGTGACCCTGATCGTGCCGCTGGCGGCGGTGAATCAGGTCGATCCCCGGCGGCTCGACTGGCTGGTGCCGGGTTTGCGAGCGGAGCGGATGGCGGCGCTGCTGAAGTCCTTGCCGAAAGCGCTGCGGCGCAACTTCGTGCCGGTGCCGAACTACGTACAGGCGTTGCTGGAGGTCATCGAATCCGGCAAGGCTACCTCCGTCCTTGCGGGAGAGGGTTGGGGTGGGGGGGGTGAACGGCTACCGCGATCGCTGGTTAGCGCCATGACCGAGCATTTGCAGCGCATGACCGGGGTAGCGATTCCCGAAGACGCCTGGAATATGGAAGCCGTGCCCCGGCATTTGCGGATGCGTTTCCAGGTGGTGAACGTCGATGGCAAGGTGCTGGCGGTCGGGCGCGACTGGGCGGCGCTCCAGGCGCAATTGCGCGGCGAGGCACGGTCCAGTTTCGCCGCGCTGCCGACACCGGAGTTCGAACGGGAACGGTTGCGCGACTGGGATTTCGGCGAGTTGCCGGAGGAGGTGAGCTTCGTCCGCAACGGGATACAGTTGCGGGGCTATCCGGCTCTGGTGGCGGAGACCGATGGCTCGTTGGGGCTGCGGGTGCTGGATTCGCCCGCGCGGGCGGAAGCGGCGACCCGGATCGGTTTGCGGCGATTGATCGCCTGGCGGCTGGGACCGGCGTTCAAGCAACTGGCGCGCGATCTGCCCCATTTCCAGCGCATGACCTTGCACTACGTGGGCTTGGGCACGCAGGAAGCGCTGCGCGAGAATGTGCTGGACGCCATTCTCGACCGGGCCTTTCTGGCGGAGCCGTCGTTACCGCGCGACCGGGCGGCGTTCGATGCCCTGCTGGAGCGCGGCAAGAGTCGGCTGGCGGCGGCGCGGGTGGAGGTTTGCGAGGTAGCCGACGCAGTGCTGTCGGCTTATCACGAGGTGCGCCGAAGCTTGAGCGACGATCCCATTTGGGTCGAAGCGATGGCGGACGTTCGCGATCAACTGGCGCGTTTGGTTTATCCCGGCTTTTTGAGCCAGACACCGCCGGAATGGTTGCCGCACCTGCCGCGCTATCTGCGCGCCATCGTGCTGCGGTTGCAAAAACTGCGGCAGGCGCCGGACAAGGACCGCCAGCGGCGCGGCGACATCATTCGCCTGTGGGAATCCTGCCGGCGGCAACTGGAGCGGAACGCCCGGCAGGAGAAGCACGACCCGGAACTGATCCGTTTCCGCTGGCTGCTGGAGGAGTTGCGCGTGTCGCAGTTCGCCCAGGAGTTGAGGACCCTCGTGCCGGTGTCGGTTAAACGGTTGGAGGAGCAGTGGGGGCGAATCCGGCAGGGTTGACGTTCGCCCGGTTGCCGTGGAGTTTCTGGTCTGGTCCGGTTCCGCGTCACCTATAATGGACGCAACCAACTTGCCATGTGGAGGAGCAGTTCATGCCCGAGCGGAAGATCAAGGCCCTGGAGTTCGGCGGCCAGACGATTTATGTGGAGGTCGCGGAAGTCGAGCAACCGGTGGAAGCCATCGCGAGAGACGGGTTTCAGAAAGCCACCGCGGCCAATCGGTTGGTCTCCACGGGGGAGCAGGTGCGCGGCACGATAAGCGCCCTGGCCATCATGGTGCACGAAGCATTATCGAGTGCAAAGCCGGCGGAATGGACGTTGGAAATCAATATTGGCTTCAACGATAAAACCGGTATTCCCTTCATCGCCGAAGGGGGCTCCAATGGAGCGGTCAAGGTCAGCGCGAAATGGAAGAGGGATTGATGGCGTGGCGGTTGATCGGCTCCCCCTGTCGTCTGCCGACAAGTCGTTTGGGGAGATCCTGCCCGATGCCACGCCAGGGGAGTACGTACCCGGATGAAGCATGACCAACCCAGGCACCGCTGGCGCGGTACCCGATCCGAACCAGGTTGTCGGTGAAACGGTTGGAAGAACGGTGGAGTTGTGGGGCGTGGCAGGGGTGATGAGGCGCGGTCGGGTCGCCTTTACATCCCCCACACCCGAATCCGATAGGGACCGTGGGATTCCTCGCGCCGGAAGATCTTTTGTTCCCACGTAATGCCGGGACGGCGATCGAAGATCAGCAGATGACCTTCGCTCGCGCTGGCGCGATCCAGGTAGTCGGCGGTTTGCGCCAATCCTTCCCGCAGCGTGGCGTCGAGCGACTTGCGCAGCAACTTCAACTCGATGACCACCCGCTGCATCGGGCCGAGAAAGCCCTGTGCTGTATCCAACGGCCATTGCACCAGTAAATCAGTCCGCCTCAGCCCCAAACCATATTCCCGGTCGATCCGTCCGCCACCGTTCACAATCCGTTGCAGAAATGCTTGCAACAGCAATTGCGGCCCGGCTTCCTTGTAGTCGAATCGTTCCAGCCAACTGTCGGCGTGCTCGCGGAAGAACTGCTGGAAGGCGTCGAACAGTTTGATCGTGTCCAGGCGGCCGTCGGTGGAGACATACCACGCGGGTTGGAATCGGGTCTCGAAGTTGGCTTGGGCGATGGTGGTCAGTTCGCGCGGGATGATTTCCTGATAAAGGCGGTTGGCGATGACCGGACCCTCCACGCCTCGGCTTATCAGACCCAGATCGATGACGTATTGCAGATCGTCCGGGGGCAAGTCTTCCGCCAGGGCGGCATTTTCCAAAATGGGAGCGATCACCTTGCGGACGCGCGGCTCCTTCAATTTGTCCGCCAACTGGTCGAGGTGTGTTTCCCGGCGCAGGATCAGATTCTCCTTGGCCTGTTCGATCATCTCGACCGTGATCGGTTGGGTTCGGTCCCGGCCCGCTTTCAGCTTGAAACAGGTTTCGTAGGCCAGGGCGTTGACCAGCCAGGGCTGGCCGCGCGTCAAGTCCCAGACCCGGTTCAGGACGCCGTCGGCGAACGCCTGTCCGGTTTCCGTCGTGTGCTGTTGGTAGAGGGTTTCCACTTCGTCCCGGCTAAAGTTGCCCAAGCGTAGCGATTCGGCTTTGATGTTGAATGCGGAGCCGCCGGTGACGACTTCCCGCTCGGCGGTGTGGATGCGGTAGTCGCGCACGTCGCGCACGCCGCACAGGACGATGGTTTGCGGAAACGCGCGCGGTCGTTGGGTGTAGCCGGTGCGGATTTGCCGCAGCAGCGAGATCAGGGCATCGCCCACCAGCGCGTCCGCTTCGTCCAGCAGCAGCACCAGGGGCCGATTGCTGGCCAGCGCCCATCGGGTCAGGGTCGCGGTCAACATTCCGCCGCCGCTCTGTTCCCGCACGGCTTCCAGCGCCCAGTCCTTGACCCGCCGGTCGTCCAGATACACTTCGGCGGCGGTCGCCAGTTGCATCACAACGGTTCGCATCGCGGCGTCCACGTTGCCGCGATACGCCTGCGCGCCCTCGATGTTCGCGTACAGGCAGCGATAGCGTTCCCCGCGATTCAATAGTTCCATCAGCGCCAGCAGCACCGAGGTTTTGCCGGTCTGGCGGGGGGCGTGCAGAACGAAGTATTTCTGCTGCTCGATCAGTTGCAGCACGTCGTCCAGATCGATGCGGGACAAGGGTGGCAGGGTGTAATGCCGGGTCGCATCGACCGGTCCGGCGGTGTTGAAAAAGCGCATGTCGTTGCTCCAGAGTGAGGCTACGACTCAAGTTATTGTTTTTAAATGCCAAAACAAGGCACGAACACCCGCCCGTCTTCGTCCTCGTCGATCAACGTCCATTCGATCAGCGCCGCCACGCCCGGGTAGGAGATGACGATTTCATTCCGGTGGTTGCATCGCGGCCGCCGGGGTCGATTCGGCGGCCAGTTCCGCGTATAGCTCGATGTAGGCCCTGGCTTCGGTTTCCATCGCGAACCGACTCATTACCCACTCGCGCCCGGCCTTGCCCAGGGTGGCTCGCTTTTCGGGGGACATCTGGAGCAAACGGAGCGTGGTTTCCGCCAGAGCCAGCGGGTTGTTGGGTGGGATCAGCAGCGGAACCAGCGGCGAACCGCCGAGAATGTCGACGGTGCCCCCGACCCGACTGGCGATGACGACCCGCCCGCACGCCAAAGCCTCGAGCACGGCGTTCGGCAATCCAACGCTGAGAGTCGGGTGCCAGAATAGATCCAGCAGATTGTAGTAGGCGGCCAAATGGTGATGCGGCAGCCACGGCAGTTGATGGACGGCCGACCGCAGTTCGGGATACCGGACCAGAAATTCCCGCAAAGCGGGTTGCGCCTCTTCCCGCATCCCCCCGATCAGCACCAGGCCCGCTCGCGGATGGCGCCGCCGCACCAGGGCGAGCGCTTGCAGCGCGGTGGTCAGCCCCTTGTTATGACGGGCTTCGCCGGCAAAGCCGATCTGGGGAAACACTTCCGAGAGTCTCAGTTCGGCCAGCAACGTCGGATCGGGGAGAGCCGGCCGGAAGCGGACGCTGTCCACGCCGTTGGGAATCCACCGAACCCGTCCGGTCGCGCCGAGCGTGACCGCCAGCCGGCACAATTCGCGGGAGACGCCGACCACGGCGTTGGCGTGCTGGAGCGCGAACAACAGTCCCCCCTGCCGTTCCGGATCAAAACTGTCGCGGTGGAGATCGTTGCCCCTTGCCGCCAATAAATAGGGAGTGGAAAAATGGCGCGCCGCCAGCGCCACCGGGAAACCGGTCAGGCTGGGGTAAATCCCGTGCAGACAGCGGTAAGGACCGCGCTCGCGGAGCAGCCAGAAGGCATGTTGCTGAACTTCGGCCCAGGAAGGAGCGACCACGTGCAGCATCGGGATATCGGCGACGTTGGTCGAGGTGACCGACGGCGTGGGATCGGTACGGCCGAGGACGATGACGTCGAGTTGCAGGTATTTTCGCAACTGCCGGGCCAGCCGGGCGGCGGCCAGCGCCAAACTCCCGCGGTCCGGTGGAAAGGCGGGAGTGACGAAGGCGACGGGCAACAGGGGAGATTGCGGCATTGGCAAGGCGCGCTAATGCGTCATGAGGGTCAGCCCCCGCTCACGAATCCGGCCAGATAGTGATCCAGCAGCGAACCGGCCACATCCGGAATGGATCGGCCGCCGGCGACTTCCAGTTTCTGATCGAAGCCCAGGATGCAGACGCCGTGAATCCCGCTCCACAGCGCGCGGGCGGCCAGGGCGATATCGTCCCGCGAACGCCGGGGGGAGAGCAGCGCCAGTTGGTGCTGCGCCAGTTCGAACATCCGCGCCACTTTTTCGGTAAAGGACTCCGGAATGGATTCACCTTCCGGCAGGCGATGCTGGTAAATGGCCAGCCAGCGGTTGGTCTGGGTCAGGGCGAAGCGGATGTAGACCTGGGCCAGTTCCCGGATGGCGGCCGCCGGCGGGCGGTCGGCGACGGAGGTCGCCAGCAGTTCGTATAGCGCGTCCAGCGTCCGTTCGTTCATCTGGACGATCAGTTCGTCGAGGTTGCGGAAAACCATGTACAGGCTGCCGACCGTGTAACCGATCCGGGCGACCACCTTGCGGGTGCTCAAACCGGCCAAACCCCGTTCGGCGACCAGATCCTCGGCGGCCCGAAGCGCGATCTCCCGCAGTTCTTCCCGCGTGTGTTCGTTGCGTCTACCCATTAACAAGTCCTCCGGCTGTTCGCGATCGCCTAGACGCGATGGTGGCGCCGCCAGAGGGCGTCTGGACCGGGGTAGAAAACCCGCAGGTCGGCCTGGGCTTGCGTCTCCCTCATGGCCTGGCGGATCAGGGCGATGTTCAGTTGGGCGCGCTGTTTGAGGATGTCCGCCTTGATTTTAGCGAGTTCGTCGGGCCCCGCCAGAAGTTCTCGCTCGATCTGCGATCGTTGATGGGCGTATTGCCGCTTCAGATCGGCGATGGCGGCGGGGTTCGCGCCCTGTTGGGGATCGTAGCGAAACTGCCGTTCCAATGCCTGGCGCCAGGCCAGCAGCGCGGCCGTACGCTGGCGGCCGAGGCGCTGGCCGAAGCCGGGGACCGTTCGGAGTGCCTCGGGCGT
Organism: Candidatus Competibacter sp.; assembly: GCA_031732855.1. Taxonomy (GTDB): domain Bacteria; phylum Pseudomonadota; class Gammaproteobacteria; order Competibacterales; family Competibacteraceae; genus JAVMKJ01. The sequence goes on along the minus strand of JAVMKJ010000142.1, from coordinate 69,789 downwards.
GACATCGGCGGCGGTTTCGACGCCATAGGATTCCAGCGCGATCTGGTCGGTGGCGCGGATGCCGGGAATCCGGGCGGCGTCGATGAAGTGACTTTCCAGGAATGCCTGGAGTTGTAAATGGCGCCGATCGGTTTCCAGTCGCTGCAAATCCCGCTGGAGGTCGGCCGGCAGGTTTCGATGGTGGTCGCGCAGGGTTTGCAAGGCGTGGAACCGGGTCGCGAACGGTTGTTCGCTCGCCTGTTGTTGCCAGGCGGTTCGCAGGTCCATCAGTTCCCGGCGTGCCGCGAGCAGCGCCAGCCGACGGCGCTGGTACTCGCGGTGAACCGCCTTGTCCCAGAGCAGCGACCCGATGGCGGTGGCCAGCAGCAGCCACAACCAACTCAGCCGGGGACGGATCAGAATCGCCGCCAGGACCGCGCCGGCGATGGCCCCCGCCTTGATCAGGTTGCGGAGCTGGACCCGCTGTAGCGGGTCGGACAGTTGAGTAGGCACGACCGGGGTTTGCGATGCCGGCCGGGGCATGGCCTCGGCGCCGGGTGGAGCAATCGCGACGATCCGGCTCCAGGCCCGGTCGAGATCGAAATCGTGGAGGACGGGGATCGGGCTGGCCGTCGGAAACCGGTGGGGGGACATGAAGAAAGTCGTCCCGCTCGTCTGTTCCAGCGCGCACCAGGGGCAGGCCGGGAGCTGTCCCGGATATTTGTGCGCGACATTCCGGCCGCAGGCCCGCAACTGGTGGTTGAGCTGTTCCAGCGCCAGCAGCCATTCCCGGGCGGTGGGGCGGCTCCGGGCGGGCGCCAGCGGCACGAAGGCGCGTTCGAACAGGTCGGCGACCGAGCGGGGCAGGGCGGCGAGCGGCAGGGTGTGCGGCGGGGGTTCCACCTGCCAGGCGGCGGCGCTCTGACCGAAGGCGAAGCGGTATTCCCGGATGGCGCGTTCGATCGGCATGTCGCCCTTGCCTCGAAAACGGCCAGCGAAGGGGTGGCGGCCCATGAACAGCAGGTGGAAGCACAATAGGGCCAGGCCGAAAGCGTCGTGATTCGGGGTGCGCCGCAGTCCGCGGAATGGCCGGTCCTGCAGTTCCGGCGCGGTGAACTGCGGTACGCCGACGTCGCAGAGGAACAGCCGGTCGCCGGTATCGATCTGGAAGGAATCGCAATCGATCAGCTTGACCAGCGCCTGGGCCGACACCACCACGTTGCCGGGGTTGACGTCGCCGATGACATGGCCGCGGGCGTGGATGGCCTCGAAAGCGCTGGCCAGGTTGCGGGCGGCGTGGACCAGAAAGGACCAGTCGGCGTGCGGGAAGGCCCGTTTGCGGTGAGATGGTCCGTAGAGGCTATGGATTTCCTGGTAGCCGCTGACCCGGGGCATGAGAAAGCCCTGGACCGGACCGCGCGGACCGGAGTGCAGCACGTCCACCGGCCAGGCGGCGACTTCGAGCAAAGCGGGGTGTGCCTGCCGGGCCATGCCCGCCAGCTTGAGGGCTTTGTCGGCATCGACCGGCTGGTGATAGATCTTGGCGACGAAGCCGGGTCGGCCGGGGATCTCGTGAACCGCCCCTTCGCCGCCGCGCCCCAGCGTCTTGCCCGGTTCGACCGGATGCCCGGCGCCGCTATACAGCCTCGTCACGGGGTTCTTCTCGGTCGGCGGGGCGGGTATCGGTGGCATCGGCGGGGGAGTTCTCCGGGGCGGCGGTGGGAACCGGCCCGGGAGCGGTGTCGGCGCTCGTCGCGGCCTCGACCGATTCGGCGGCGGCGATTCCGCCCGGCGCCGTCCCTTCGGTTTCCGCCGCGACCTTCGGAGTCGAGGCGGCCGAGTCGCCGGAGTGGATGGTGGCTTCCGCGACGGAAAGCCGGGTGGCCAGGATCAGGGTTTTGTCGTCGTGGGTGCGCTGGTTGATGGCCGGGGTGGCGAGGAAGCGTTCCAGGGCGGCCGCGAGTTCCGCCGGACAGCCGGTCTCCGGATGGGCGCGCAGGCGCTGGAACAGCGGGCGAAAAAACGGAGCATGGGCTTGCCGGCTTTGATAGTGCAGCGCCAGAAGTTGCAGGCCATCGCTCAGCAGCGCGATTTCGGCGACGGGTTCGATCAGGACGATGCATTCCAGGCGGGCGGCGGCGTTCGGGTCGGTCACGAAATGGGTTTCGTTGGCGTATTCTCCGCCCTGCGGCCAGAACACCGGCCGGTAGCCGTCCCCGCTCCCGATCACGATGGCGCCATCGCCGATCTGCAGGAACAGCGCGCGATCCGCGGCCACCACCGCGCCCAGCAGGGTGCAGGCGAATTCCCGAACCGGCTGGTTCGCTTCCGCCGCGCGCTGCTCCAGGGTGGTTCGGACGCGCTGGAGCAGCATTTCGGCCGTGGTCGGCGACCAGTCCCGCGCGGCGGGATCCTGCGTCAGCCATGCCTCGAATTCGGCCAGCAGGGTCTGGCAGGCCAGTTCGGCGCCGGCGCGCGATTCGGCGGCGCTGCCGGCCCCGTCGGCGACGGCCAGCGCCAGCACGGGGTCGGCGTTCGCCGTTCGCAGCAGTCGGGCGGCGCAGGCGTCCTGGCACTTGGTGCCGCCGGCGAGGTGGGCCACGCCGGGGACGCTGGCGCGGACGTACCGCCAGCCGCTTTCATTCACACCGAGGCCCAGCCGTCCGGAGTGGTGGGATTGGCCAGCAGCACTTCGGTGCCCGGGACCGAGCGCGATACCGAGCGCATCGAGTTCGACAGCCACTGGAACAGTTCGCGGAAGCGCAGGCCGCGCAGCCGCAAGGGCTGGCGGATCGAAATCTGTTGCAGGATGTCCAGGTTGGCGCCCTCGACCCCGACCGCGAAGAAGGCGAACGCACGCTTCTCCTCGCCCTGGCGCACTTCGCCGGCGGCGCTTTTCCAGTCGTCGGTGGGGCTGCCGTCGGTGATCAGGAACACCCAGGGACGGAAGAAGGGGATGCCGTGCTCCCGGTACAGCGCCTTGCGCTGGTCGAGCAGCTCCAGTCCCCGGACGATCGCCTGGCCCATGGGCGTATCCTTTTCGGCGACCAGTTGCGGCGGGGTAAAGTGCTCGGCGGTCTGGAATTCGTTGATCACCTGGACGGGACCGAAGGTGACGATGGCGATTTCGACCCGCTTGGCGGCCAGGCTGTCGGCCATCAGCTCCTCCTTGAAGGTAGCCAGTCCCTGGTTCAGTTCGGCGATCGGATGGCCGTTCATGGACCAGGAATTGTCGAGCAGCAGCACGCAGGGGCAGCGCGGTTCGGGATTGTCGGCGAATTCGGCGACGCTGAAATCCACGCCGAACGGGGTTTGCTTGGAAAGATCGAGTTCGTTCATCCTGATGATCCTCTGGGGCGGCGCGAGTGCGAGCCGGCTGAATATAACCTATCCGCCAGGATTGCGGATGGCCGGAGATTCGTCCTGCGCGGGACCGCGTCGGGTAGCGCCTTTCCTTGCCGTCATGCGGGCCAATAGTCGCCGGTAATCTGCTCGACCGTGAATGGGCAGGCTTCGGGGAAAGTCGCCGGCGGCAGACCTGTGTCATCGGTGGCATTGTCGCGGGCGACGGGATATTCCTCGGTTTCAGAACCTGTACAAAAACTCCCCTCTCCCGGAGGGAGAGGGGTTGGGGGTGAGGGCGCTTTTTCAACGACTTAGCTCACCAGAGGCTGTACAAGAACGCCTCTCAATCGTGCGCCGGACAGGATCGATCTTCCCGATGCCGGAGGGGGGGCATGCGTGCAACACTTATAACTTCTGGGAACAGGTTGCGGAATATACCCTATCCATGATGATTCGGGATGACCGGGAATCGGTACCCGGTGGTCGGCATGGTTATAATGAACGGCGTATCCGAACGGAATTGGACCCTGGCAATTAGAGATCGAGCATCGATCATCCCGGACGTGACGGCATATCCGAGCATCGAACCATGCATGATTTTCCTTTCCGCTTGGCTGTGGTACTGGCCGTTGCCGCGCTGGTTGCCAGTTCGCCGCCAGGACACGGAGCGGGGGCGTCAGCCGACGTTACCATCGATCTGACCGCCGGTCCCACCAACACCTTCACTCCCGCCGCCGCGCTGGGCGCCGGGGTGGACGGGCATTCCCGCGGCGACGCGGCCGCCATTTACCGTCCGGCGACGCTGCGTGCCATGCGCTCCGCCGGGTTGCGTCCGCTCAGTTACCGCCTGCGCACCGAGTTGGCCATCGAAGCCTGGCACTGGAACCCGCGCGGTCGCTGGAGCGACGAAAAGCACGCGCAAGGCTACTGGATCTCAGACGATCGCCCCGACGCGGCCATTCTCTCGTCTCACGGCTACCGGCTGCCGCGCCGTGGCAACACCCTCGACCAGGCGGAAAACAACGGTTATTCGCGACTCGCCGACGGCGATTTGCACGCCTTCTGGAAGAGCAACCCCTATCTGGACCGCCGTTATACCGGCGAGGATGACAGCCGACACCCGCAATGGCTGATCGCTGATCTTGGGAAGCGTGCTCCGTTGAACGCGATCCGCCTGGTCTGGGGGATACCCTATGCCGTTCGCTACCAGGTTCAGTACTGGGAAGGTGAAGATCCGGATGATCCGGACGAATACTCCGAAGGCCGCTGGCGGACCTTTCCCAACGGTACGGTGATGCAGGGGAGCGGTGGTGACGGTACCCTGCACCTGGCTCGGGATGAGGTCCCGGCGCGCTATCTGCGGGTATTGCTGGAGGAATCCTCGGCAACCGCGCCGCCGGGCGCGAAAGACCCGCGCGACGCTCTCGGCTACGCGGTGCGGGAAGTGTATATCGGTACGCTGGACGCCGCCGGCCAATTGCGGGACGCGGTGCGTCACGCCGCCAACCGCGACGGTCAAACCCGGTTTTTCGTCTCTTCCACCGACCCCTGGCATCGAGCGAGCGATCTGGACTCCCAGGTGGAGCAAGCCGGCATCGATCGGGTATTCGCCAGCGGTTTGGCCCGCGGATTGCCGATGCTGGTTCCGGTGGGGGTGTTGTACGATACGCCGGACAACGCCGCCGCCCTGCTGCGCTATTTGAAGCGGCGCGGCTATCTACTGCGCGGCCTCGAGCTGGGCGAGGAACCGGACGGGCAGCGCGTGGCGCCGGAGGATTATGGCGCGCTGTACTTGCAGGCGGCGAATGCGCTGCGCGCGGTGGATCCGGCGGTCATCCTGGGCGGTCCGTCCTTCCAGTCGCTGTGGGACGAACCGATGATGGCCTGGGCGGGAACGTCGGTGGCGCCCGACCGGCCGTGGCTGGCCCGCCTGCTGACTTATTTACAGGAACGCGGGCGGGCGGCCGATCTGGGTTTCCTGTCCTTCGAGTGGTACCCGTTCGACGCGGTTTGCGAGCCGACGGTGCCCCAGTTGCGACAGGCCCCGGCGCTGCTGGCCGATGCGCTGGCCAACCTCTACGACCAGGGTTTGCCCCGCTCCACGCCATTGATCATGACCGAGTACGGCTACTCGGCTTTCTCCACCCAGGCCGAAGTCGATCTGCCCGGTGCGCTGTTCAACGCCGATGCGGTCGGAACCTTCCTAACCCGGGGTGGTACCGTCGCCTATCTGTACGGCTACGAACCCAGCCCGATTTACAAGGGGCCCGATTGCGACACCTGGGGCAACAACACCCTGTTCCTGTCCGACGAGCAGCGGCGTATCCTGGCGCGCACCGCGACCTACCACGGCGCCAAGCTGCTGGCGCGCCAGTGGGCCGGGAACCCAAATCAGCCCCATCGGGTCTATCCAGCGCGAGTGGATATCGATGCCCCGGACGGCGCGTCGCCTCCGACCGCTTACGCGGTCCAGCGTCCCGATGGCCTGTGGGCGGTGCTGCTGGTCAACAAGGATCCGAAACGAGAATGGACGGTGAGGCCGCGCTTCGTGGGGCCCGAGCAGGGCGCGCTCGCCGGCTTGCAAGGCCCGGCCGACCTGTACCAGTTCTCCGCCGCTCAGTACCATTGGCGGGCGAATGGCGAGCACGGTCGCCCGCGGCGCAGCTGGCCTCCCCGACATACCGTGCTGCGCGAACGCGCTCCGCCGCATGTCCGACTGCCGCCCTGGTCGCTGACGGTCATCCGGAGCGGGGGACCGCGGGGCCAGTTGCGCCAGGATTCGCCGCAATAGCCGCTGGCACCAGAACCATGATCGGCGAGCCTGGCTTGCCACCAAGCGACCATCCCTGTTATGTCCCACTCATCACTTAGCGATTCACTGCCAAGTCCAGCGGAAAGCGGGAAAGCGGTCAAACCGGTCTTCTTCGATCCGGCCCGCAAGCGCTGGCCGCGCCTGCGGCTCGGGATGACGCTGATCGGCCTGTCGCTGTCGCTGTTGCTGGGAATGCTGGTCCTGAGCATCCTGGCCAGCCCGGTGCTACCGGCGCTCAATCTGCCGGGTGCCAGCTTCTTACCGCAAGGGGCACACGCCGTGCCAGCCGTTCCCGCGCTCTCTCCCGAGCGACCGTTGACGCGCCGCGAGCGTGCATTGCGCAAGGATGAGATCAAGCTGGCGCGCGAACGCGAGCGCGGCTTGCAGCAACTGCTGACCCAGTCTTACAAGGCAAACCGCAACCCGGACAGCCAACCCCTCGCCATCGGGTTCTTCGTCAACTGGGACGACTCCAGCATGAGTTCGCTCAAGCAAAACCTCGACAGCCTGGATATGGTGATCGCCGAATGGCTGCATTTGGCGTCAGAAGACGGGTCGCTCCGAGAGAACGACGCCAGCCGTCAGACCCACGTTACCGACTACGTCCGCGCCCGCCGTCCCGACCTGCCCATCATGCCCCTGGTGAACAACTGGAACGGCCACGAATGGGAGGGGGCCAAGCTGGCCCGCATGTTGGCTAACCCGGCGGCACGGGCACGGACGATCGAACAACTGATCGCCTATGTGGAGCGCCAGCATTTCGCCGGGGTCAGCATCGATTTCGAAGAGATCGCGCCCAAGGCTCAGCCTGACTTTCAGCGTTTCATGGCCGAGCTGTACACAGGGTTCCATCCCCGAAAACTGACGGTCTCCGTGAACGTGCCGGCCAGCGATCCGGCCTTCGATTACCGCAGGTTGGCGAATAACGCCGATTACCTGATTCTGATGGCCTACGACGAGCACTGGGCCACCGGCGCGCCCGGTCCGATCGCCAGTTTGCCCTGGTTCGCCAAGGTGTTGCGCGCGCGCCAGCGCGATGTGCCCGCCGACAAGACGATTGTGGCGGTCGGTAATTACGCTTACGACTGGGAAAAGGGGCATCCCGCCGAGGAACGGACCTTTGAGGAGGCGGTGCTCATCGCCAAGGAGTCGGAAGGCAAGATCCGGCTTGACCGGGCTTCCCTCAACCCCACGTTCGACTATGCCGACGACGACGATCACATCCACCATGTGTGGATGCTGGACGCCGTGACCGCGTTCAACCAGTTGGTGGTCGCCCGGTCGGTGAGGCCAAGGGGAATCGCCCTGTGGCGGTTGGGCAGCGAGGACCCGGCATTGTGGCAAGTGTTCGGCAAGAACGGCCCGCTGGACGCGGCGCGCGCCGCCCAGCTCGGCGATATTCGCTTCGGCTATGGACTGGACTATGAAGGCAAGGGCGAAGTTCTTGAGATCACCGCCCAACCGCAACCGGGGAGCCGGACCATCGAATTCGATCCAAGGCGCGAGTTGATTACCGCCGAGCATTTTACGGTATTCCCCTCGCCCTATGTCATCACCCGCCACGGCGGTGCGGACCGCAAGGTAGCGCTGACCTTTGACGACGGTCCCGATCCTCGCTACACGCCGCAAATCCTCGACGCCCTGCGCGAAGCGGGAGTGCCGGCGACCTTCTTCATCGTCGGCGTCAACGGTCAGTTGCATCCGGAGCTGCTGCGCCGCGAGTTGGATGAAGGCCACGAAATCGGCAATCATACCTACACCCATCCCAATATCGCGTTCATCTCTCCCAAGCAGTTCCAACTCGAACTGTCCGCGACCCAGCATCTGCTGGCCAGCGTGGTGGGTCGTCATTCGCTGCTGTTTCGGCCGCCCTACGCGGTCGATGCCGAGCCGGAGACCATCGACCAGGTACGCCCCATCGAAATGGCGGCCGCGCAAGGTTATCTCGTGGTGGGCATGCAGATCGACCCGGACGACTGGGAGCGTCCGGGGGTGGATGAGATCGTGCGGCGGACCGTGGAGGAGGCGGAGCGCGGCGAAGGCAACATGATCCTGCTGCACGATTCCGGCGGCGATCGCAGCCAGACGGTGCGGGCGATCCCCAGAATCGTCGAGGAATTGCGCAAGCGGGGCTTCCAGTTTGTTTCCGTCGCCGACCTGCTGGGTCGCGGTCGCGACGATGTGATGCCGCCGGTGCCGCCCGAGAGCTTGTGGCAAATCTGGCTGGATGGAGCGGCGTTCGGCGTGCTCAGCTGGTCGGCTGCGGCCATCCATTGGCTGTTCCTGTTGGGCATCGTGCTGGGCATCGGGCGGTTACTGTTCGTTGGGGCGCTCGCCCTGTACCAGCGCTGGCGCCAGCGCCACGCCGTCTTCGACCCGGCGTATTCGACCTCGGTGGCGGTGGTGGTGCCCGCTTACAACGAGGACAGGGTGATCGTACAAACCATCGCTTCCCTGCTGGCCTGCGACCAGCCGGAGCAATTCGAAATCATCGTGGTGGATGATGGTTCCAGCGATGCCACGTACCGCGTGGCGCGCGAGGCCTTCGCCAGCGATCCGCGGGTGCGCGTGTACACCAAACCCAACGGCGGCAAGCCGGCTGCGCTCAATTTCGGCATGGCGCGGACTCGGGCGGAGATCGTGGTGGCCCTGGATGCCGACACGGTGTTTGCTCGCGATACGATTCTCAAGCTGGTCCGGCATTTCGTCGATCCAAAGGTCGGCGCGGTCGCCGGTAATGCCAAGGTCGGCAACCGGATTAACCTGCTGACCCGCTGGCAGGCGTTGGAGTACATCACCAGCCAGAATCTGGACCGGCGCGCCTTCCATGTGCTCGACTGCATCACGGTGGTGCCCGGCGCGGTGGGGGCTTGGCGGCGCGAGTTGATCGAACGAGCAGGTGGTTTCACCCATGTGACCCTGGCGGAAGACGCCGATCTGACCTTGGCGATCCGCAAGCTGGGCTACGCCATCGTTTACGAGGACGAGGCGGTCGCGCTGACTGAGGCGCCCGATACGGTGCGCGGTTTCATCCGCCAGCGCTACCGCTGGATGTACGGCACCATGCAAGCGGCCTGGAAGCACCGCGACGTGCTGTTCCGCCCCCGCTTCGGCGCGCTGGGCTTTGTCGCTCTGCCCAACGTGATTGTTTTCCAGGTGTTGTTCCCCCTGGTCTCACCGATCATGGACCTGCTGTTGATCGGTTCGCTGGGGACGGCGGCGTTCGACCACTGGCAGCACCCGGCCGAGTATTCCCCCGACGCCTTGTGGCGGGTGCTGTTTTACTATGCCCTGTTCGTGACGGTGGACTATCTGGCCGCCATCCTGGCTTTCGCCCTGGAGCGCAAGGAGAACTGGTGGTTGCTGATCTGGCTGTTCTGGCAGCGCTTCTTCTACCGCCAGTTGATGTACTACGTGGCGATCAAGAGCACCCTGACGTCGTTGCGGGGCGTGCTGGTGGGCTGGGGCAAGCTGGAACGCAAGGCGACGGTGCAGGCGGTGGGTTGATCTTGATGGTTTGGAACAACCCACTCCAATCATCATTCTCTAGCCGGCGGTTTAGATCGCTTGGGCCAGAATGACCAGGAGGGCGGTGCCCACCGCAAGCACGAGGATGGAAAACGTTGCCGGCATGCTGAACCAGCGGCGGGATTTGCGCTGGGTTTCCAAGGTTTCGAGCGTTGCCCGCAGCCGGACGAGTTCCTGATCGACACCCTGCAACCGTTCGTTCTGAGTGGTTTCGCTGGCGGCAAGTTGGTGTTGGAATTCCTGAATCCATTCCACGACGTTGGTCGCCAGGGTCACGACTTTCTCCTGGGTGACGCGGACTTCGGTCTGGATGGTTTCGATGGTGGTGGTCAGCCCGGTCAGGTGTTCCGATCGTTCGCCCAGCCTGGTTTCCAACTCCGCGATTCGAGAATCGTGGCCGGCTTGCCGAAGGTCTGCTTCAAATGATGGCGAATCCGCCTGGATTTGCCGGATGGCGTCCTTCAGCAGGATGAGTTCCTGCTCCTGAACGGCCAGCCCCCGTTCGAGAGCGCTCAACTGTCGCGGTGGGGATTCCAGCTTCCCGAACTGTTGCTGAAGATCCCGAATGTCCGCGTTCAGGCCCCGGAATTGCTCGAAATAGTCGCCGAACGTCTGCGCCTGGCCGATCAGACGGGTGGCGAGAGCGGTAACCATTTCCTGGAGGGTATCCAGGTCCTGCCGGAGTTGACGCGCCTCCGGGGTGCTGGTTTCCGGGAACGGCGCCGGGTGCTCGATGGCCGGGGCCGGCGAAGACTGTTCCGCTTGGTATCGCTGGATGTCCTGCTGGAGGTGGCCGATCCGCTCGGACGCATCCTGGTATTCCAGTCGCTGGTTTTCGATCCGGGTGCTCAGGTCGGCGAATTGCTGCCGCGTGACTTCCCGCAGATCGGCCAGCGCTCGAGCCTGGGATGCCAGGGTCTCCCGCAGGGGAGCGAGTTCGATCCGCGCGCCGGAGAGGGACGCGCTGGAGTCATCGGTCGGGGCCTGGGCTTCGAGACCGAATCCGGTAAGGAGGATTTGCGGTTGGCTCGGATGGGTCTGGCATGCCGCCAGACTCTCGCGCCAGTTCTGGTCGAGTTCCCGAAGGGTATCGCTTTGAGTGGTCAGATCGGTTTGCAGGACGTTCAGGACCTGGCGGGTGGAGTTGGTGTCCGCCGACACCTTGCCCATCAGAATTTCCAGATGTTTCAGGCGTTCCTGCTGCTTTTGCAATTCCTGCCGGGCCGCGATCGACAATTCGGCGAGTTCGTCGAGCCGGTTCTGCCGCGTTTCGAGTCGCATCCGGGCCGATTCGCCCGATTCGACTGCCTGGCTAAGGGTATCGAGAGCCTGAGTGTGTTGTTCGAGCTCCGTTCTCAGTTCGGTCAGACCGTGAAGGATGGACTGAGAGTCCCGGTCGCGGGTTTCTAGGGCGGTTTCGAACTGGAGCAGGCGCTGGTAGTGGGCTTCCACCTGGGCGGCGAACTGTTCCAACCGTTCCTGGCCGGTACGAGCCGTTCGTTCCATTAGCCCGAGTTGGGTTTGGTGGTTCTCGAGTTGTTCTTCCAGGGGTTCGATCCGGGCGACGGGGACGATCCTCTGTTCCAGGGTGTTCAGTTCCTGGCGCAGGACGATGCTTTGTGCCCGCAGATCGCCGGCCAAGGTTGCGAGGCTTTGCCGGATCTGCTGCCGGTCCTGCTCGAGAGTGGCGACCGTGGTGGCAACGGCGTGCAACCGGTCGTACTGCGCCCCGGAGTCCGCCTCCAGCGCTCCCAGCTTTCGGCGCAGGTTCTGGAAAAAGTCGATCGCGCCGGCCAGGGAGGATTCGAATTCGGTTGGGTCGTTCATGGGATCGCGTCGCTCGGGTTGGATCAAGGGGGCGTGTCGCGGATTTCCAGTAAGTATGACCGATCGGGAGGAATGTTGTGATTCGACAGTCATCCCGCTGGAAACTATAGTAACCGTGAGGCCATGCGCGCGGGCGGCGGCGACGCGATTTTCGCGGCCGGCGTCCGGCGAAGCTGGTCCTCGCTCATCCGGTTTCGCCAGCGTTTCCACAACCTGAATAAGGAAGCTGTCCATGTCCGTTCCCAGCAACCTGCCGGTCTGGCAAGAACTGCAAGCCCATCACGCCGCTGTCGCCAACCTGCATCTGCGCGATCTGTTCGCCGCCGATCCCGGGCGGTTCGCCCGGTTCTCCCGGCGCTTTGGCGATCTGCTGGTCGATTTTTCCAAGCATCGCGTCACCGATGAAACCCTGCGCCTGCTGGTCGAACTGGCCCGCCAGGCCGAGGTGCCCGCCTGGATCGGGCGGATGTTCGACGGCGAGATCATCAACCACACCGAACAGCGGGCCGTGCTGCACGTCGCCCTGCGCAATCGAAGCAACCGGCCGATCCTGGTCAAGGGTCAGGACGTGATGCCGGAGGTGAACGAGGTGCTGGAGCACATGCGCAAGTTCGCCGACCAGATTCGCCGCGGCAAGTGGCGCGGCCATACCGGCAAGCGGATCCGCGATGTGGTCAACATCGGTATCGGTGGTTCCGACCTGGGGCCGAAGATGATCTGCCAGGCGCTGGAGCCCTATGGCGATCCGACCCTGCGGATGCATTTCGTGTCCAACGTGGACGGCGCCCACATCAGCCACGTCCTGGCCGAATGCGATCCCGAAACCACTCTGTTCATCGTCGCCTCCAAGACCTTCACCACCCAAGAGACCATGACCAACGCCCATACCGCCCGGGCCTGGCTGATCCGGGAACTGGGCGACGAGTCGGCGGTGGCCCGGCACTTCGTCGCGGTATCCACCAACGCCGCGGGGGTGAGCAAGTTCGGCATCGATACCGCCAACATGTTCGAGTTCTGGGACTGGGTCGGCGGGCGGTACTCGCTGTGGTCGGCCATCGGCCTGCCGATCATGGTCTATCTGGGCATGGACCATTTCATCGAACTGCTGGAAGGCGCGCACGAGATGGACGAGCACTTCCGCACCGCGCCGCTGGAGGAAAACCTGCCGGTGATCCTGGCGCTGCTCGGAGTCTGGTACATCGACTTCTTCGGCGCCGACAGCCATGTCATGCTGGTTTACGACGACTATCTGCGCTCGCTGCCGGATTACCTGCAACAACTGGACATGGAGAGCAACGGCAAGACCATCGACCGCGATGGCCAGACGGTTCGAGTCAACACCGGGCCGATTCTGTGGGGCGGCCTGGGCAACAACGGCCAGCACGCCTTCTACCAGTTGCTGCATCAGGGTACTCATCTGGTGCCGGCGGATTTCCTGGCCCCGGCGCACAGTCCGAACCCGGTCGGCGACCATCACCCGATCCTGCTGGCCAACTGCCTGGCCCAGGCCGAGGCGCTGATGGTCGGCAAGACCGAGGCGCAGGCCCGCGCCGAGTTGGAGAAGCAGGGCCTGAGCGGCGAGGCGCTGGAAAAGCTGCTGCCCTACAAGGTGTTCCCCGGCAACCGGCCCAGCACCAGCCTGTTCTACCGCCGCCTGACCCCGCAGGTACTGGGTTCGCTGATCGCGCTGTACGAGCACAAGGTGTTCGCACAGGGCGCGGTCTGGAACATCAATTCGTTCGATCAATGGGGCGTGGAACTCGGCAAGCAACTGGCCAACGCCATCCTGCCGGAGTTGAAGGGCGAGCGGCCGCTGGCCGGGCATGATGCGTCCACCCTCGGCTTGATCGAGTTCTGCCGCGCGCCGGATTGACCGTCAGCTTTTTTTACAGGCCCGTTCGCGCCATTTCGACCAGCGCGGGCGGGCTATTTTTCGCTTGATGACGCTCTAACACGCCACCGATCAATGCCCATGAATGACCAAAAATGCTCCGGTCAAACCAAGATGAAAATCGGTAGACCAGCATTCCCGAATACCGCGCGCAGCCATAATATGTAAACCCACTGCGTCGGCGAGAGTGAGGTCTTGATCGGAAAATCGGCGCAAAATGGCTAGGGCTGCAATCTCTTCGTCCGGTCCGACGGGAATGAGTTCGAGAGGAGTCATAAGCTCGATCATGGCCATGAACTGCAAAGCCCGCGTGCGATCGTAGCGCCGCAAAAACCAGCCGTGACCCTCTGCGATGACAAGAGGTGTGGTGATCAGCTTGGGGGGCGAAGAAAACAACCGGCGAAACAGGGAATGATGCGCGTCGGAGCGATCGGCAAAGGCAATTAAGGCGGAGGTGTCGACGTAAGCTTCAGTCCTTGTAGCCATAGACGAGTTCGTCGATACGCTGGCTGGAATGAGGATCTCCGGACTCCACCATGCCGGCGTAATGCATCCAGGGTTTGTCTCCGTCTACTGGCAGCGTGGCCCGCAGGGAGCGCCGCAACAGTTCCGCCAGCGAGATTCCCAGCCGTTGGGCCTCGTTCTTCGCGGCCCGATATTCTTCCTCGGTCAAGCTAATTTGGGTTCGAATCATCATTATGACAGATTAGCAACCAATATTATCACCGGCAAGTCCCTGAAGGATCCTTGGCACGGATCTAATGAGACGGCGACAAAGCATTCCTTTTAAGCACCCCAACCCCGGCTACCCCGTAGAGCGATTGTCCTGGGGCGTCTGTATGGCGATCTCCGGGCCGTCGAGGCCATGCGAGTGGCGGTGGCACTCAACTCCGATTTCGAATGCACCCACTGGGGGCTGGCGTGGTAGTACTATTTGTCCGGGAGGCAAGTTCGACATCGAGTTCCACCGGGCCCCGGATTGACCGTCAGCTTTTTTTACAGGCCCGCCCGCACTGGCGAAAGAGGTGCTGGCAGACTTTTTTGAATATATTCAAGTTGTTATCCTCAATCGCTGCGGTGGTGTTTCGGAATCACTGCTGGCTGGTAATCCATAAAACCACTCCGCTATGCGACCTTTGGTGGCCGGTGCATCAATACTGTAAAAAATACTGACAAAGTATTTATCTTACAATTCAGAGTCTTGTATCGATAACTATCCTGCGCGCTTTTTCTTGGATTTAATAAAATATTGTAATTTTTTACACTAAGCAAGCTGAAAATATTATAATATCATGATTTTTATTAAATATTATAATTTGGCTTATAAGTTGCTAGGAGTTTATTGATAGAGCAATTTGATAAGGAATAAGTAAAATTTATGCTAAGAATGCATGGAAATTGTTCGTCTCAGCCCGATTTATTCGTAGGCTATAGCGCTCCTATTCAGGTTGTGCAAATTCCCCTCCTTAGATAAGGAGGGGTGGCGCATAGCGCCGGGGTGGTTCGAAACGGCGATTCCACAAATCAGATAGGAGCGCTATAGATGACATTTTTCCGGAGAGTATCCAGATGAAACAGACGACTTGGTTCTCACGTGGCGCCGCTCTGCTGGCTACCGCGGGTCTTGCCTCAGTTTTCGCTCCTGGCGCCGACGCTACTGCGGTCGCTAACCCATGCACTGTGGTCGCGTTCAATTCGTGCTACATCGGCGTTGATGGCACGGACACGCAGACGCTGAGCACAGGCGCCGGGCCGTATGATTTTGTCGGGCTCGGTATTAACGCCAGTGAGCCGGGCATTACGCCGCCCCCATCCCCCTCCGGGCCAGTGAGCGGTACGCTCGATGTGAACGCAGGTGGATCGATCACCCTCAACTATAATCCCGCGACAATTGGCGCACCCACGAACCGGCCGCTTGACAACAGCGTGGTATTGGGGGTATCGAGCGGCTCCACAGGCACGCTCAACGTCAACGGCGGCTCGGTCAACACACCGATCCTCTTTGTCGGCCAGGCCGATAATGCAAGGCCCTCGACGGGTACGGCGACTATATCCAACGGTGGTGTCGTCACTGCCACCCTTGATAGCAGTTCATCGGGGCCGTTGCCGGGTTTTCCGGCAGTCAACATCGGTCGTGGGATCGGCAGCAGTGGGACCGTCACGGTAACCGGGACAAACTCCCAACTGAACGCGCCCAACGGTCATATCAGTATCGGGCGTGAGGGTGCCGGAACCCTCAATGTGCTGGGCGGTGGGGCGGTTACGGCAGCAAGTACCAGCGATCCATCGAAAAGTACCGTCTATGGTTCGACAGCCTCGACGTCGGGTACGACCAATATCCTGGTAGACGGTGTGGGATCGGAACTCACCGCAAACCAAGTGTTTCTAGGCGTGGGATTGGCCGCGAGCACTACGCCAAATTTCTCAAGCAGCAACCACGGAACCGGAACACTCGATGTACGCAATGGTGGTGAAGTCGTTGCCAACCTGTTCATCGGCTCGGGCGGCACGCTTCAGGGTAACGGCACTATCACCGGTAATGTGGTGAGCACGGGCAGTGTGGCGCCGGGCAACAGCCCCGGCACGCTGAACATCGATGGCGATTTCACCCAGACGGGCGGCGAGCTGGAGATCGAGATCGCGGGTACGAGCCTGTACGACATTATCAACGTGACAGGCGATGCACTGCTGAATAACGTGCTGATCAATTTCGTGTTCGTGAATGGCTTTGCGCCGAAGGCTGGGGATCAGTTCAATTTCCTGCAAGTACCCTCGGGTAAAAGCCTTACAATCAATAGCCCGACTTATGCAATTGCCGGACTACAGCCCGACTTCCAATATGACGTCGTGAATGGAAATCTTATTGCGCGCAGCAACGGCGTCCCTGTACCCGAGCCGGCTTCGCTGCTCCTGGTGGGCATCGGTCTGTTGGGGCTGGCTCCGCGTATGAGGCGTCAGCTCGCAGCCTGATAGTTTGAGCAGGTTAGTTTCATCACAGCGGGCGGCCTCGGGTCGCCCGTTTCGTTTGCAGCGCTTCCTTCACCGTGCATGCCATACATATAGTCTTCCCAATGAAGAACCGGACAATATTCGACAATAAAATTTTGATTTTTAGCTTAAAAATTAAAACTTAAAACCTTTATACCACCACCGCCCCAGCCATTCGTAGCAGCCGTAATGGATTTCCGCGATGGCCGTTACCGAAGGTAGCCAGGATCGGGGGTCCAGGAGATCGGGTTGATCGTCGAAGAACAGAGTTGGGGCGGGGATGACCTTCAGCCCCTGCGCCTGAAACGCCGCCACCGCCCGCGGCAGGTGCGCGGCGTTGCTGACCAGCAGGATGGTGTCGATGTGGCGCTCGCCGAGGAGGGCGGCGCTGTGGACGGCGTTTTCCCAGGTATCCCGGCTGGCGGTTTCGATCAGGACGCGCGGAATGCCGAACTCGGTTTCCAGGGTTTCCTTCATCAGTTCGGCCTCGGGGGGATCGACTTTGGTGGGGTCTTTGTCCCCCTTGGGGCGACCGCCAGCCGCCAGCACCGGCAGGCCGGTTTGCCGGGCCAATCGGGCGGCGTAGCGCACTCGACCCAGCGTGCGGTCGTGCAAGGTCGGCCCGTCCCCATACTCCGGCGCTTCCTCGTGCAAACCACCCCCCAGCACCACGATCGCCCCCGGTCGTTCCGATTGCAGGACTCGCTCGGTCAGCGCCGGGTAGGGTTGCAGGGAACCGCTCACCAGGCTGGCGGTGAACGGGATGCTGAACCCATAGCCCAGCACCGTTCCGGCAACCAGCAACTTCAACCCAGCGCGTCGATACCGGCGCAATAACAACACGCCGGCCAGGGCCAGCAACAAGGGGCCGCTCGGGGGAAGCAACAGGATTTTAACCAGCGTGGCGAAGGCGGTGATCGGCGGTTGCTCCGGTGGAGAAAGGATGGACGGACTGGGTCGGTCAACGAGGCGTGGCTTGCCGCGCGGTTCTCTCGATAGCTTCCCCGGCGGACTTGATGTCCTGCCCGGCGCCTTTGATCGTATTGCAAGCGCTCAAGCCGCTTCCCGCGAGGATCAGGAACGTGCCGAGCAGCAGGGGCATGATGGCGGTCGAGCGCTTCATCTATTCAGTTACTCCAATAAATTCATCATGTTGAAAATAATAGTGGATTCAGGCACGGATGGGACGTGCCGAACGAGCGACGGCGCGCTGGCGAACCCGACGCCAGATCTTCCGGAGACGGATTAAAGCGCTATGACGATGGCGATGGATGCTTTTATACTCAACCATCATGCAACGTTCATCTGTCCGTAATAAAACCATGATAGGAGGACACCCCGATGCTTGGAGAGAGCCACGATCTGTTCCACGAGTTTCCGGAGTACAGGGACCGCATCGCCGAACTGAAAGCCGCCGATCCCCGGTTCGCGGAACTGTACGACGAATACCATAAGGTCAACGATGAAGTGGAACGGATCGAGTTGCAAATCGAAACGCCCTCGGATTTTTACACCGAAACCCTGAAGAAAAAGCGGCTGCACCTGAAGGATGAGATTTACGCGATCCTGCGCAAGGTGGCGCGGGCACCAGTGGCGGCCTGAAGTTTTTCCAGGTGATTTGATGTGGTCGCGGGCACCGGACATCGCCCGCCGCATACCTTCCTTGAAGTCAGGCAACCGGCGGAGGGGATCCGCCGCCGGTTGCCTTGCCGTTGGCCGGACTCGACCATGGAGAGTCGGATGTCGAACCGGCGAGTGGGGCCGCGGCCTTAATGCGGGCGCGCCGCGCCCGCTCGACCGGCGTTCCCGATTCGGCCGGGGTTGCCGGCATCCGCCGATGAGAGATGGCTGGCGGGTCGGTTTCCGGCGTGGAACCGGCGCGGACCCGGCGCAGCCAGCCGAGCACGCGGCGTTCGATGGCTTCCTGGCCGGCCGGTGGGAGATCCCTGAATATCAACGCTCCAACACCGAGCAACAGGGTCAGGCCACCCAGGAAGGATACCAGTGGCTGCATGAAGGCGATTGCCAGCACCGCCAGCAGCGCGAGCACGATATGCCGGATTTTCAAATGCATGCCCTCCCATCCCTACCCATTATCGATCAGGGGCGGTTCGCCCGCTTTCCGGCCCAGACGGTTTGGCGAGCGAGAACGATCGTGCAGTTATCGTCCGGCTGGCTTTTTTGTTGCCGGATAGCTTGGGCCAGCTCGGCGAGCATCGTGTCGAGCAGTTCCTCGAGAGGACTTTGAGGTTGCGCCAGCAATGCCGGCCAGCGCTGGACGAACGCCTGCGGATCGGACAGATGCCAGAGGCCATCGCTGGCCAGCAGATAGATCCATCCCGGCTCCAGTACCAAGGTACGGCGGTCGCTCAGCCCGCGCAGGAACAGGGGCAAATTGCCGTCGTGCAGTTCGAACAACTCCGCATCGATGGTTTCCGCGTAAAGGCTTGGCACGCCCAGGGTGCTGCCTAGAATGAAGGCCTGGCTGATCTGAGAACTGGTTTGCAGGTGAACCTGCTGGCGCCATTGGGCGCCGTCCAGCAGACCGAGCATCGCCAAGTGGGTGGCCGGCACGTGATCCACGGTCAGGCATCGTGCCTGCCGTGAATCGATGGCGTAAAACCGGGAATCGCCGACGTGGAACAGCAGGGCGGGACCGGCGGCGGGGATTTCCAGGACAATCAGGGTACAGCCGGTTTCCAGGCCCGCCTGTTGGAACTCCTGATAGAGTTGTCGGTGCAAGGCAGTCAGAGCGACCGAGATCTGGTCCAGGGTGAAAGCGGCCGGCAGGTCGAGCAGTCCCTCCACGGTCTTTTCGGCTGCCTCCCGGCCGTTGCTGTGGCCCCCCATCCCGTCGAGAACGGCAAGCCGCTGGTGTCCGGCTGGCCAGTCGAGCAGTTGCAGCATGGCTTCCTGTTCGTGCCAGAGAAAACGGGCCCGGCCCTGACCGTCGACGATCAGGAAATTGTCCTGATTGTCCCGGCGCCCGTGACCGGTCGGCGAGCGCAGCGAGCGCACCGCGATTTCCAGCGAAAACTCGGGACGGGCCAGCGTTCGCGCGGCGCCATCGGCGGTATGGGTGGCGGGATGACGAGAAATGGGCATCTCTCAAAGAGGTGGTCGTGGAGGAGGGTCGAAAACGCGCGTATGGCGAGCGTGGTCGTATCCGTTTGCACGGGACCGGCGGATGGATGCATTTTACCCTTCTGCTAGACTAGACCATAATGCGATTTTCGATGGTCAATTTAAACATATTTCTCATTGGAGCCGTCTGGTAAATCCATGGCTTTGGATCTCGAAAAGCGTCTTGAGGAACTTGTGGAGGCGTATGCCGCCGGCCGGCTGGATGATGCCGAACTGGCGCGTCGCCGGGAAGAATTGCTGCGAGCGGCGGCATCGGAGAATGGTTCGCATTCGAATGGGAGGGCCACGGTGGGCGATAGAGAATCGTCCGATCCGGAAGCTCGGGTATCCATCGGAGAAGCCAGGCCGGGGGTGCTGGATGTCGGGATGGTGATCGGTCCTCCCGACCGCCAAGTCCGGTTGCTGAGCGACCTCAGCGGAAAGGGGCGGATCTGGCTGGTGCGCGCCACGTCGCCGGAGCCTCGGGATGGCGGCGAACCTGCGGATGATTTCTTGGCCATCAAAATCTTTCTGCCCGCGAGCCATGCGTCCGGGCCGCGCGAACCCGCGCGCGACGAGCGAGCTCATCGGGCGGATCTCATCGGCCTGCGAGCCTATCTGACCAAGGTCAGGGCTCGGGTGGAACAGGCCATGAAGCTCGCCCATCCCAATATCGCCAGCGTTTACGGATGGCGGTACGGCACGGATGGCTGGCCGTTCGCGGAGATGGAGTATGTCGACCCCCATCACGGCCGCGGCCTGGGCCAACTGCTGCTCGAGCAAGGCTCGAACGGGTTCCCCTGGGATATCATTTTGGGATGGCTGCGTCCTGTCGCCGCCGCGTTGGATTATGCTCGTCGCGAACATCGATTCGCCCACCAGCACCTCGGCGCGGACACGGTTTTCGTTAGCGACCAGGGGACGATCAAGCTGTTGGGGTTCGGTCTGGCGCTCGAGACGCGAGAGCCTCGCAGCGTTCTGTTCGGTTCCGCTGGCCCGGTTGGAGGAGCGGCGGAGGGTTCGGCCGAGTCGGTCACCGCCGAAACAGCCTTCCGCCGGGACGTGTTCGCGCTGGCGCTGCTGGTTTATCAATTGCTGACGGGGCGAAGCGCTTACGATATTCAGAGTCCGTCCTCGAACCTGCTCCAGCGCCCGCCCGGATTGACGGACGATGCCTGGCGCGTGCTGCGGCAGGGACTGGCTTATCCCAGCGAGCTCTGTCCGACCGATGCCGGCAGGTTCCTGGAAGACTTCGCGGCGGCGCAAGGCCCGGTATCGGGTATCCAGCCGGATCGCGGTCCCGCTCTGAAACGGCGATGGATGTTGGTGGCGGCGCTGGTATTGGTGGTTGCGTTGGGAGGCTACTGGCTTGCCTCGCGGATGGGCAGGACGCCTGGAATGGAGTGGCCGACGGGGGGCGATACCCGTGAGGGAACGCGATCCGGCCAGCTGGCTCAGGGCTCGGAGGTGCCGCCGACCGGAGGGATGGCCGTTTCGATACAGGAAGCCGAGCGCGAAGCCGATTTGCGCGCCTTCGAGGCCGCCAAACGGGTCGATACGCTGGCTGCCTACCGGCTCTATCTTCAGCGCTGCCCGCGCTGCGGTTTTGGCCAGGAGGTGCATGCCGCCGTGCGGCGGTTGGAAACCCAGGAGAAGATCGACAAGCTCAAAACGGACTTTCAAACGCTGGCGACGGCCCTGGAACGCGAGGGCCGCGAGGATCGGGGGGATGATGCGTTATCCCGACTGAATGCGCTGGCGGCGCTGACGCCCGACGATTCTTTCGTCGTGGCGGGACGGCGGCGTCTTGCGCTCGCCTGGGCGACGTTGGCACAGGCAAGCCTGAACAGGCCGGATCTGCCGGAAGCCCGGAAGTGGCTGAAGAAAGCCGAGGCGGCTCGACCGGGACTTCCGGAACTGGCGGCCCTGGCCCGGAGCCTGGAACAGGCGGAAAGCGTGGGACGGACCAGGCAGCAGGATGCCGAGTCGTTCGCCGCCGCCCGGCGCGCCAACACCCGCAAGGCATACTGGGCATATCTCGAGCGCTGCTCCGCTCCCTGCGACCACCGCGCGGAAGCCGAGGCGGCGCTGGCCCGGCTGGCGCCGGCCAATCCGGTGATGCGGGATCGACTGAACGACGGTTCGCAAGGCCCGGAAATGGTGGTGATTCCGGCCGGCGCGTTCCTGATGGGTTCTCCTTTTCAGGAAAAGGGCCGCTACGAGGACGAACAGCAACGTTCGCTATGGATCGACAAACCGTTCGCCATCGGTCGGTACGAAGTGATGTTCCACGAGTACGACCGATTTGCGACGGCGACTGGGCGGGTTTTGCCCAACGATCAGGGTTGGGGGCGCGGCCGGCGTCCGGTCATCAACGTCAGTTGGCGGGACGCCGCGGCTTACGCCGAATGGTTGTCCCAGCAGACGGGTTACCGCTACCGTTTGCCGACCGAGCCGGAGTGGGAATATGCGGCGCGGGCCGGGACGACGACCAGCCGTTACTGGGGCGACGATCCCGATCAGGGTTGCGGCTATGCCAACGCGGCCGATCTGGATGGCAAGCAGGTGTTTGTGGGCTGGACGGTGATGAAGTGTCACGATGGCCAGGTCTACACGGCACCGGCCGGCAGTTATCGGAGCAACGATTTTGGCCTTTACGACATGGCCGGCAACGTACTGGAGTGGACCTGCTCGCTCTATGAAAAGGATTCCCGGTCACCCGCTCAGCGCTGCGAGGAACCGGGCGCGGAACGCCAGTTCGTGGTGCGCGGTGGGTCCTGGAACGACGAACCGCGCAACGTTCGGTCGGCGGATCGGCATCGCAACCAGCCCGAGTTCCAGGATTATTTCCTCGGGTTTCGGCTGGTTCGGGAATTGCCTTGAGCGATCTCGGTTTCGCCTGAGGACAGACCAGGGAAGACCTTTTCTGGAACGCGAATCCGGTGTGCGTTTGCAACAGGGACAGGTAAAATCAGCCGAACGAACTGGCCGGTCCGAATGAGGTGACTGGCTGATTTTCGGGATTTCCGGAACAATCGCGCGGCCCCGCCGGAGGTGCCTGACAGCGCTCCCGATACCACGATAGGATGCCATGATCAAGAAATCCAACACGCTCCCCGCCGGTTATCGCCTGCATCATTACCGCATCGAAGCGGTTCTGGGGGCGGGCGGATTCGGCATCACCTACAAGGCCGTGCACGAGGCCCTGCAGACCCGCGCGGCCATCAAGGAATACTTTCCGGTCGAATGGTCCTATCGGGACCGCGACGAAATCAATGTATTGGCCAATACCCAGGGCGCGCTGCCGACCTCGGAAGCCGGGCAGGAAGCCTGTTATGCCTGGGGCCTCGAGCGGTTTCTCAACGAAGCCAGGATCCTGGCGCAGGTCAACCACGTCGGCGTGGTGCGGGTGCGGGACTTCTTCGAAGCGAACGGCACCGCCTACATCGTCATGGACTACGAGGATGGCGAACCACTCAGCCAGTTTCTGCAGCGGGATAAGGTCCTGCCCGAGGATCGTGTCCGCCGGTTGATCGGCGACGTATTGCCGGCTTTGGAAGCGGTTCATGCCCAAGGTTATCTGCATCGCGACCTGAAGCCCGCCAATCTCTACTACCGCTCGGACGGTCGGACGATCCTGATCGACTTCGGCGCGGCCCGCCAGGCGCTCGGCCGGCGCAGCAAGAGCGTCACCAGCGTCTTCTCGCCCGGCTACTCGCCGATCGAGCAATACCTGGTCGACGGCAAGGGATACGGACCCTGGACCGATATCTATGCCTTGGGCGCGGTGCTGTATCATTGCGTGACCGGCGTGGCGCCCATCGAGGCCCCGGCGCGGGTTCTCGACGACCCGCTGCGGCCCGCCGCGGAGGTGGCGGCCGGCAAGTACAGCCCGGTTTTATTGCGACTCGTCGACCGTGCCATGGCGGTCCGCCCCGAAAAACGTTTCCAGACGATCGCGCAGATGCGGACGGCGTTGGAAGCTCCGCCGGATGAAGACGACGGGGTGACGGTCAAGCTGGAATTGCCCTTGCGCCCGGATCACCTGCATCGGAGCGGCGAGAAACCCCGCTTGGCGAGTGTCGAGCCGGCGCGGGAGCTCCCTAAACCCCTACCCTCGCCGAAACCGCGCTGGCTGGATTGGCGCTGGGGCGCCGGCGTGGTGGCGGTGGTGGCGGTGGTGGCTGTAGGGGTCGCGGTCTGGCTGAAGAAACCTCCATCCCCGCCGGAGATTTCGCCGACTCCGCCGGTCAAGCCAGTCCCAAGCGAACCCGTTCCGCCGGTCAAGCCGGTCGCGAACCTGCCACCCGTCAAGCCCCAGCCGGGTCAGGTTTACACTGAGCCCTTGACTGGCATGGCGTTCGTCTGGGTTCCGCCGGGTTGCTTTCTCATGGGCAGTCCGGAAACGGAAAAGGATCGCAGCGCCAACGAGATACCCCATCAGATTTGCCTGAAGGGTTTCTGGATGGGCAGGACCGAAACGACCAATGCCCAGTTTCGGCGGTTCGACCCCAGCCACGACAGCGGTGCTTATGAAGCCCACAACCTGAACGAGCCCGACCAGCCGGTGGTCCGGGTTAGCTGGCAGGAAGCGTTCGCCTATGCCGACTGGCTTTCGGAGAAGTCGGGACTGCGCTTCCGCTTGCCGACGGAAGCGGAATGGGAGTACGCGGCGCGTGCTGGCAAGACCGGTTCCCGTTACTGGGGCGACGATCCGAACCAGGCTTGCCGATATGCCAACATTTACGACGAGACCGCCCGGAAGACCAAACCGTTCAACTGGGCCAGCTATCCCTGCGAGGATGGTCAGGTCGTGGCCGCTCCCGTCGGCAAATACGCGGCCAACGCGTTCGGCGTGTACGACATGCTGGGCAACGTCGCCGAATGGACCTGCTCCGAATACGATAGCACCTACGCTGGCGGTGAAACCCGGTGCGCGGACCGGACCGGCGCGGCCGGTGGCCGGCGGGTGTTGCGCGGGGGGTCGTGGTCCGATTACCCCGGACTGGTGCGGTTCGCCTATCGTTTCCCGGCCGCGCCGGAATATCGAAAATTCGACTTGGGATTTCGTTTGGTGCTGGAGCCATGATGGATAAAGGGACACGCAGCGGAGAGATGGCATGAGCAAAAGTGCTTTATATGCCTTTGCGCTACTGGTGCTGGCGCTGGTGTTCGCGGCCGGGCCGGCTCGTGCGGCAGGCGGGGCGGGCGGCGAGCGGATGACGGCGACGGTGGTCGAGTTCAGCGTCCGGGGCGATCTGAACGAGCAGGCGGGCGCCATCATCGCCGATCTGATGATGTCGGCCATAGCCAATACCGGCCGTTTCACCCTGAAGGATCGGTTGCCGCTGGCGGCGGCGGCCCGGATCGCCAAGGCCCAGGAACTCGGTTCCACCGGTTTGCTCGATCCCAAGACCGCCGCCGAGTTGGGCCGCCTGTACGGGGTGGATGCTGTGGTGACGGGCGGGGTCTATAAACTGGGCGATCTGATTACCGTCACCGCGCGGCTGATCGATACCAAGACGGCCTCCCTCTTGCGCAGCGGTCAGATCCAGGGCAAGGACATCGACACCATCCAGGTCAAGGTCAACGAACTGGCGGCGATGATCACGGCGCCGCCGGAGCCGCCGCCGACCTACGCACTGACCGTCAAGACCGATCCGGTCGATGCCGGCGTCCGATTGCTGAACGCCGCGACGCCCTATCAGCCCGGCGTGCGGTTGCAGGCCGGCGACTACGACGTCGAGGTGACGCAGCCCGGCTACGTGGCGCGCAAGGAATCGGTCCGGATCGGGGATCGCGACGTGACGGTCACCGTCGTGCTGGAAAAGGCCAAATTCGGTCTGACGGTTCGTCCGGAACCCGCGGACGCCCAAATCCGATTGCTCGACAGTTCGATCGCCTATCGTCCGGGCGTGGCACTGGCGCCGGGGAATTATGAGATCGAAGTGATGCGGGAAGGCTACCTGTCCCGCAAGTTTCCGGTGCGGATCGTGGATGGCGAGGTGACCGTGCCGGTGACGTTGGAAAAGGCGCCGCCGCCGCGGCAGGAACAATATCGCCTGACCGTACTGGCCGATCCTCCGCAGGCCTCGGTACGGCTGTTGAATTCAAGGATCCCTTATCAGCCGGGCGTGCAATTGCCGCCGGGTGACTACCAACTCGAAATCACCTCGGCCGGTTACGAACCCGCGCGGCTGTCGGTTCGGATCGCCAACAGCGACCTGATGATGCCGGTTAACCTGAAGAAGATCGAGCAACCGGCCACCTATCGCCTGACCGTGCAGCCGAACCCACCGACCGCCAAGGTGCGCCTGCTGAGCGTCGGTACCGCCTACGAGCCGGGCGTGCGGTTGGCGCCGGGCAATTACACGGTCGAGATCAACCAGACCGGTTACGAGTCCGCCCGTGTTTCGGTGCGGATCGCCGATGGCGACGTGACGGTGCCGGTGACGCTGGTCAAGCTGCCCGAGCCGGCGCCTCCAACCCTGTATCGCCTGACGGTGCGCGCCGATCCACCGACGGCCCGCGTGCGTTTGGTGGGCGGCAGAGCGGCCTACAAGCCGGGCGTTCAACTGGCGCCGGGGAGCTATGCGGTGGAGGTTTCCCAGCCGGGCTACGAATCGAAACAGGTATCGGTTCGGATCGTCGACGGCGACGTGACGGTGCCGGTGACGCTGGTCAAGCTGCCCGAACCGAGCCAGTACCGGTTGACCGTACAGCCCGACCCTCCGGATGCCCAAGTCCGGCTTCGCGGCAGTCAAACCGTCTATCGGCCCGGCGTGCCGTTGCCGCCGGGCGGTTATACGGTCGAAGTTTCCCGGTCCGGTTACGAGACGAGGCAGATTTCGGTTCGGATCGTCGACGGCGACGTGACGGTGCCGGTGGCGTTGGCCAAGCGCGTCGAACCCCTGCAATATCGATTGACGGTGCGCGCCACCCCGGCAAACGCCCGGGTGCGGTTGGTGAATTCCCCGTTCACGTACCGGCCCGGCGTATCGTTGCCGCCTGGCGGCTACGTCGTCGAGGTGACCGGGAACGGTTACGAATCGAAACGGCTGAACGTGCAGATCGTCGATGGCGACGTGACGGTGCCGGTCGAACTGGAAAAGAGCGCGTCCGCGACTCCATCCACTCCATCCACTCCATCCTTGCCGTCCGCCACGCGCGCCGGCGAATGGCGGATCGGCGCGGTGCGGCTGGACAGTTCGCTGAGCGACACGGATCGCTCGGAGGTTCTGCGGGTGTTGAATGGTTATTCCGGGCGGGTCGTGACGCGCGATGCCCTGCTGGACGGCGCGATGCGGGTCTATCAGTCCACCGGGATCACGTTGAGCTTCGTCGTGCGCCCCGGCGCCGCGGGAACGGCGGACTTGCATGCGCGCGTCAGCCGGCAGGTGAGACGGACCTACGAAAGCAACATTCCCATCATGACTCGCAGCCAGCTCGAGAATTCGGGCTTCGGGGTTTCGGTCGAGTAACGCGGGAGATGGGTGGCCCTGCTCGAACTTTGGTCGGCCCGCCCTTGGACGCGTCGGTCGAGGATCGTTATTCCTCCTTGGGATAGCCTGGGTGGTCGATCATCGCGGTGTGATCGCCGCGTACGATCGGTAGATAGCGCGGTTTCCAGAAGCGCGAGCGCAGGTAAGTATCGAGGTCGCGTCCGGCCAGATCGGTCCTGCCGGCCACGCCTTCCTTAAGCGCCTGCTCGATCACCCGCGTGCCGACCCGGATGCTGACCTCGCGCAGTTCGCGCACCGGGGGGTAGACCCGGCCGGCCCGCGGATGCGCGGCGGCGGTGTAGTCGGCCAGCGCATAGGCCGCTTCCAGCACCATGTCGTTTGTCACCTCGCGACACTCCGCCAGGATGGCGCCAAAACCCAGGCCTGGGAAGATGAACGCATTGTTGCCCTGACCGATGTAGTGTACGTCGCTGCCCCGTTCCACATCCGGGAACGGGCTGCCGGTGGCGACGATGGCCCGGCCCTCGCTCCAGTCCACGATGTCCTCCGGCAGTGCCTCGCAGGCCGAAGTCGGGTTGGACAGGGGGTAAATGACCGGTCGGGCGGTGTTGCGCGCCATGGCCTCCACCACTGGATGGTTGAAAGAACCCGCCTGGCCGCTCAACCCGAGCAGGGCGGTGGCCTTGGTGTGCTCGATGGTTTCCAGCAAGGTCGGAATTTCGTTGGCGATCCGCCAGCCGGCGATTTTTTCGCGGGGTTGCACGAACGGCTGCTTGTAGGCTTCGACGTTGCGTCCCTCCACCAGCAACCCGCCGGAGTCGAGAACGCAGACCCGGTCGCGGGCCTCTTCACGGTTCAGTCCTTCGCGCATCAGCCCCTCGGTAATGGCCCAGGCCACGCCGATGCCTCCGGCGCCCGCGCCGAGGATGACGATGCGCTGATCGCGCAGCGCTTCGCCCTTCAGTCGGCTGGCTGACAGCAGGCCCGCCAGCGCCACCGCGCCGGTGCCCTGAATGTCGTCGTTGAAGGAGGGAATCTGCTTGCGATAGCGTTCCAGTACTGCGAACGCCACATCCTTCGATAAATCCTCCCATTGGATCACGGCGCGCGGCCAGCGCTCGTGGATGGCCTTGACGAACTTGTCCAGGAACGCCAGGTACCGCTCGCCGCGCAGCCGCCGCTGCCGCACTCCCAGATAAAACTCATCGTTGAGCAGCTCCAGCCGGTCGGTGCCCACGTCCAGCTTGACCGGCATGGTATGAAAAGGATCGACGCCGCCGCCGATGGTGTAGAGAGCCAGCTTGCCGATGGCGATGGCCAGCCCGCCGTAGCCTTGGTCGCCGATGCCGAGGATCGCCGAGGAGTCGGTGGCCACGATCATCCGGACGTCGTTCCACGGGAAGTTGCGGACCACCTTGGTGGCGCGGTCGATGTTGAGCGGCGAGAACGACAGCCCGCGCGGGTTCTGGTATAAATGGCTGAACTGCTGCACCGCCTGACCCACGGTCGGGGTGTAGATGATTGGCATCATCTCTTCGAGGTGCTGTTCCAGCAGGGCATAGAACAGGGTTTCGGCCCTTTCCTGCAACGAGCGCAGATACTGGTACTTGGCGATGGGATCGGGCTCGCGCAGGAAGCCGCGATAAACCCGTTCGACCTGTTGCTCCAGCGTGTTGACCTGCGGTGGCAGCAAGCCATCCAACCCCAGCGCGACCCGTTCATCCTCGGTGAACGCGGTACCTTTGTTGCTCAGCACCAGCCGCAACAAGGCGATGCCTTCCAGGTAAACCTCCATGTAGTCGCGACCTTCGGTATCCTTTTTGATGTCGAAATAGGGGCTAATTGGTTCTCGTTTCATCGTGTGGCTTCGAACTACGGTTGGGTTTGTGGGTCGATCCCCGGAATGATGAAGCGCGGCAATATGGCATTTAAATAATGAAGGGTCAAACGGCGCGATGGGCCAGGAGATTCGGGATGTGCTGGAGTGATGCGGCAATCCCCAGCGCTTGCGGCCAGATTCCAAGGAGTGACCGGTCCAAAGTGGTCCGACCCAACTCACATCATGTGTCACTTATTGAGGATGAGCGGCAGTTGGCGTGGTCTTTGTCGATCATCTCGAAATGTGGGCATCAGAGGCCAATTCGACCCGTGCATGAATAACTTCCTGATGTGCCGTGGTTCCCGAGGACATGGCGCGGCTGTCGTCGGCGGTTCGGTATGATGTTTGCACTCATCGTGGCCCAACAGAGTCTTGTTTATTTTCTTACCGGAGCTTGCCTGGATGGATGATCAACAGCTTCATCGCAAACAGATCGTGATGCTGGTGCTGGCCACGGCACTCGCCATCGGATCTTTTTGGATCCCGTTGCCGCAACAAGCCGAACATCAAACATCGAACCCAGCGTTTTCGGGGCCGGTCGGGCGATCCACTCCGATCGAGTCGATGACCTTTGCCCGCGAACCGGCGACGGCGTCGCGGTTCTCCGTGATGACGGCAATTCCACAGACGGTCGTTCCCACCGATTCCATGACTCAGGAGAAGGCCAGGACGGATGGAGCGCGGCCCGGGTCACCTTCGTCCATGAGACTCAACTCGCACGATCTGGTCAACGGCAACAAGATCAAGTCGGGCAATCCCCCGTTTGTGCCGATCGATGATTCCGATCGCTCGTTGGGTCGCTGACCGGATCGCGTGTGCCATCGTCCCAGGTATTATCCCAAGTCGAGGCATCATCCCAAGGCATGCGTCCTCCTTCCCCCACGAACGCCGTTCCCACCTGTCCGTCCTCGCGCGGATCCCGACTGGCGCGCCCGCTTCTTCTTGAATTGATCCATCCTGTTTAATCCATCCTGCCCCGGGTCATTCTGGCTTATACTGTGCGTGGTGGCCAAGCGCCGGTCATGCGCGGCATTTCCGTGCAAGCCGACCCGTGTCGTCCCTGCCAGAATTCAAATAACCCTAAATTCGGGAAGGAGGATATCGCATGAATTATGAGAACATCCGGGTCGAAACCCGCGGCCCGGTGGCCTTGATCACCCTCAACCGACCCAAGGCTTTCAACGCTTTATCCAACGATCTGATGGATGAATTGACTCAGGCGCTGGATGCGGTCGAGGCGGACGAATCCATCCGCGCCATCGTCCTCACCGGCGGCGAGAAAGTATTCGCTGCTGGCGCCGATATCAAGGGCATGAAGGATTACCTGTACATGGATGCCTACAAGGGCAATTTCATCACCCGCAACTGGGAGCGGGCCAGCCGCTGCCGCAAGCCGGTGATCGCGGCGGTGGCCGGCTACGCGCTAGGTGGGGGCTGCGAATTGGCGATGATGTGCGATTTCATTCTGGCCGCCGACACCGCCAAATTCGGCCAGCCGGAAATCAAGCTCGGCATCCTGCCCGGCGCCGGCGGTACCCAGCGCCTGACCCGGCTGGTCGGCAAGTCCAAAGCCATGGAACTGTGTCTGACCGGGCGGATGATGGATGCCGAGGAGGCCGAACGGGCCGGGCTGGTTAGCCGGATTGTGCCGGTCGCCCAACTGATCGAGGAAGCGGTCAAGACCGCCGAAACGATTGCCGGCTATTCATTGCCGGCGGTGATGATGACCAAGGAGTGCGTCAACCGCGCCTATGAATCCACGCTGGCGGAGGGCCTTCTGTTCGAGCGGCGGACCTTCCATGCCGTGTTCGCCACCGAGGATCAGAAGGAGGGAATGGAAGCATTCGCCGGCAAGCGCGCGCCGGAGTTCAAGCATCGCTGAGTCGGTTTTTGGAGCCGGTTCGGGCGGTGCGATGGGGAATGGATTGACCGGGCGGTTCGAGAATTTCATCATATTTAACGTTGTTAATGCCGGCATGGCTCGCAATGCCGGCGAACCTCGCTGTTAAGATCAACTAGAAAGGAATAAACGATGGAAATCAAGAAAGTCGGTGTCATGGGCTGTGGCGCGATGGGTCTGGGCGTGGCGCAGGTGTGCGCGCAGGCCGGCATCCCGACGGTCGCGGTCAAGGCGACGCCGGGATCGACCGACAAGATTCGGACGGGGCTGGAGAAATCCCTTGCCAAGATGGTCGAGCGCGGCAAGATGACCGCCGAGCAGAAGGATTCCACGCTCGGCCTGTTGCAATTCACGACCAAGGAAGAGGATGTCGCTGATTGTGATCTGATCGTCGAGTCGATCATCGAGGATCTGGAGACTAAGAAAGCGTTGTTCCGTCGCCTGGAGGGTATCGTTTCACCGAAGGCGCTGCTGACCACCAACACATCCACGCTGTCGGTGACGGCACTGATGGCGGTTTGCAAACAGCGCGACCGGGTGGCCGGCCTGCATTTCTTCAACCCGGCGCCGGTGATGAAGCTGGTCGAGATCATCCATGCCTTCGAGACCTCGGACGAGACGATCAGCACGCTCGACCAGCTTTGCAAGAAACTCAAAAAGGATCCGGTGATCGTTCAGGATACCACCGGCTTCATCGTTAACCGCTTGCTGACGCCCTATATGCTCAGCGCGATCCGTTTGCTGGAGATGGGGACCGGCACCATCGCCGACATCGACCATGCGATGAAGTCCGGCGCTGGCCATCCGATGGGTCCGTTCGAGCTGGCCGACTACATCGGGTTGGACGTGGTGGAGGCGATGACCCTGAACATCTATCAGGACATGCACCAACCGCATGTATCCCCACCGCACACCCTGACTCGCTTGGTACAGCTTGGCTATCTGGGCCGCAAGACCAACAAGGGCTTCTACGATTACTCGGTCAAGCCGCCGGTCCAGAATCCGCAACTGCGGCACCCGGTCGCCTGATCGCCTTACTCCCCCTCTCCTTCCCGGGAGAGGGGATGGTGAGGTATGCATCCATCCCCGCCATATTGTTGTTCTAACCAGCCAAACACCGCTCGCAAGGCCATCGCCTCGCCGCCTTCCGGTCGACCCGGTTGGGTCTTCAGATTCCAGGCCATCAGATCGAAGTGCGCCCACGGAATCCCGGCGGGCACGAATTCCTTTAGAAACAGCGCCGCCGTGATGGCACCAGCGTAGGACGACTCCGTGGCGTTGGCGAGGTCGGCGATCCTGCTGTCGAGCATTTCCCGGTAGGGTTGATGCAGCGGCAGCCGCCAGAACGGATCCTGTTCCCGCTCCGCCGCCGCCAGCAGGCCGGCCGCCAGCGCCTCGTCGTTGCAGAACAGCGCCGGCACCTCGGTACCCAGCGCCACTCGCGCCGCGCCGGTCAGGGTGGCGAAGTCGATCAGCAAATCCGGCCGTTCGCTTCCGGCTTCCGCCAGGGCGTCGCAGAGAATCAGCCGCCCTTCAGCGTCGGTGTTATGAATCTCGATGGTCGGTCCCGAGCGCGAGCGGATGACATCGCCAGGCCGGAATGAATTGCCGGCGACGGCATTTTCCACCGCCGCCACCAGCACCCGCAACCGCAACGGCAGGCCGTTGCTCATGATCAGCCGGGCCAGCCCCAGCGCCGTCGCCGCGCCGCCCATATCCTTCTTCATCAGCCGCATGGCGCCGGATGGCTTCAAATCCAGCCCACCGCTGTCGAAACAGACGCCCTTGCCCAACAGGGTCACCTTGGGATCCGTTGGACTACCCCAGCGCAAATCCAGCAATCGAGGCGGATGCGAGCTGGCCCGACCGACCGCATGGATCAGCGGAAAATTGCGCGCCAGCAACTCATCACCGACGATTTGCCCAAACGTTGCCTCAAATTCCTGGGCGAGCGTCCGCATCGCTTCCGCCAGATGCTCGGGCATCATGTCTTCGGCGGGGATGTTGATCAGGTCGCGCACCCATCGGACGGCTTCAGCTTGCCGGTGGATACGTTCGGCACCACAGGCCGGGTCGAGCGCCAGCCGCGCGGTCGCCCTTTTCGTTTCCCTGTAGCGAGCGAACTGGTACGAACCCAGCGCCCAGCCCAGCGTCAATCGCTCCAGTTGCCGGGGTTCGAGCGGGGCGTCGAGAACATAGTTGCCCTCCGGCAACGCCAATGGCAAGCCTCCCAACGCCCAGAGATCGTCTGGGTTACGGATACCGGCCACCACCGCCCGTAATTGGCCGTCGGCGCCGGGCACCAGATTGAAACCGCCCGGTTTCGCTTTGAAACCGGTCGCGGTCAGCCAGCGGCGCAAGGATTCGTCCCGCCGCTCCAGCCAGGCGCTGAATTGGCTCTCGACCACCGGAACGATGGGAATACAGCCGGGGGTACGGCTGGGCAGTAAACCGTTGTTCATGAATACCTCTCTAATGCGAAAGGGGCACCGTACCAGTGCTGAGTGATTTTCACCGGCAAAGAGCGCAAAATCCCGGCGCTTTGCCGCCAACCAATGAGATAAATCCCTTGTACCGAATTCTCGACCAGCGTTTGACCCGGCTGTTCAATGCCAACTCGCGTACGTTGTTCGATGGCCGCCGGCTTGGTCTCGAAAGAGAAGCGCTGCGGGTTGCCCCGGACGGCCAGATTTCGCAAGTCCCCCATCCGGTCGCACTGGGTTCGGCGCTGACCCATCCCTTTATCACCACCGATTATTCGGAAGCGTTGCTGGAGTTCATCACCCCGCCATTGCCGGCGGTCGATCAGGTGTTGCGATTCCTGGACGATAACCATCGTTTCGTCTACCGCCACATCGGGGACGAACTGCTGTGGGCCGCCAGCATGCCCTGCATTCTCGCCGGGGAGGCCAGTATTCCCATCGCCGAATACGGTCGCTCCAACCTCGGATTCATGAAGCATGTTTACCGGCGCGGGTTGGCATGGCGCTATGGGCGGATCATGCAGGTCATCGCCGGCATCCACTTCAACTTTTCGCTGCCAGACGAATTCTGGGTGGCGTTTCAGGACCGGGAAGGGGATCGTCGCCCGCCGCAAGACTTTCGTTCGGAATCGTACTTCGGGCTGATTCGCAACCTGCAGCGCTTTGGCTGGTTAATTTTGTACCTGTTTGGCGCCTCGCCCGCGGTCTGCAAATCCTTCCTCGACGGCAAGGCGACCACGCTGCCCGAGTTTGACGATCATACCTGCTACGGGCCTTACGCCACGTCGTTGCGGATGAGCAACATCGGGTACACCAATCGGACCGAGAAAAAGAGCGGCGTCAACGTCTGCTACAACTCTCTGGCTGAATACATCGCCAGTCTCAACCAGGCGACCGTGACTCCGTGGCCGCCTTACGAACGGATCGGCGTCAAGGTGGATGGCGATTATCGCCAGCTCAACGCTAACGTCCTGCAAATCGAGAACGAGTACTACACCTCGATGCGGCCCAAGCAGCCGCCGCGAGGCAACGAGAAACCATCCATGGCGCTCCGGCGGCGCGGGGTGCAATACGTCGAACTGCGCTCGGTCGACATCAACCCCCTGGAACCGCTGGGAGTCACCGCGCCTCAGCTGCGATTTCTGGAAGCGTTCCTGCTGTTTTGTCTGTTACACCAATCGCCGCCGCTGGATGCCGAGGAACGCAAAATGATCGACGACAACCAGATGGTGGTGGCGCTGACCGGTCGCGACCCGGCGCTGGTCCTGCATCGCCGGCACGGTTCGTCGTTGTCGTTGCGGCGTTGGGCGGACGAGGTTCTGAGCATGCTGCAACCGCTTTGTGAGTTGCTGGACATCGGCGAAACCGACCGACCCTATGTGGCGGCGCTGGCGGAGCAGCGCGAAGTGCTGATCGATCCCGATCGTACCCCGTCCGCCCGGATACTGGCCGAGATGCGCGCTGGCGGTGAGAACTTCTTTCGCTACGCCCGGCGGCTGTCGGAACGGCATCGGGCTTATTTTCAGTCCCGGCCGTTGGAGGAAGAGCGGGTACATTTTTTCACCGAGGCGGCGAAACAGTCCCTGCGGGAACAGAGCGAGATCGAAGCAGGGGACAGGATATCGTTCGACGAGTTTCTGAGCGACTACTTCGCCCGGCAGTGACGGCGGACCACCCCGAACTGTTTCGCCGCCCGACAACCAGTTTGAACCGCTGGCAGCGGCCCGGTTTGACCCCACCGTGGAGACTATTCATCAAGAAAATTATTTTTTCATTATAATTCAATGGTATGAGTCATGGCACGGGTAGTGCAAACCTCTGTTCATGCCCAGGATGGTCGCATCAGTGCTGAAGGCACATTGACCAATCGCAGCAATCCGGAGGAACGGCCATGAGCATCTATGGCACGAAAGGCAAATTGATCAAAGGCGAAATTGTGGAGGCTCTGGAATGCCCCAATTGCGGCAATCGGATCCATCGCAGTTTTGGAATCCTGCGTTATTTCCATGTTTGTTGGATTCCGATCCTTGCCGTTTCCAGGAAGGTTGGACTGGAGTGCTCGAACTGCCGGTGGACCCTGCTTGACAGCCAGGTTCCCGCCGAGGTCAGAACGAGCGTCGACCACAGGCTGTTCGAGCGGAACAACTGGTTGCCAATATTTGCGGGCACGGTGGGCCGTTAGGTGATTTTCGAGCAATCCTGCCTGTCCCCGGGACTTGGAATCAGTCTCGCTGATCGGCTGCGTCCTCTATCCGCGCCTCCGGTCGATTGGAAAGTTCGGATGCACGTTCCGGGGCGCTGACTATCCGGTAATTCGGTTCGCGCCAGTCCGCAGCCACACATCCAAAAACCCTTCAAACCACCGATCCAGCACCGCGTCGTGGCGGGCGTGATGATCCCGCTGCACGGCGGCGGACTGGGCGCCGGGCGCATCCAGTTCCTTCGCGCCTTCCACCAGCCACGCTTCGAGAATCCGCTGATTCACTTCGGGATGGAACTGTACGCCGAAAGCGTTGGCTCCATACCGATAAGCCTGATGCGGGAAGCGTTCGCCGGTCGCGAGCAAGTCCGCGCCGGCCGGCAGGTCGAAACCCTCGTGGTGCCAGTGATAAACGTGCAGCGGGGCGTCGAACACGGTCTGTCCCGCCGGCGTCGGGTTCACCGGGAAATAACCGATTTCCGCCAGTCCCGCCGGATGCGGCTTGACCGTCGCGCCCAAGGCACGAGCCAGCAGTTGCGCGCCCAGGCAGATGCCGAGAAAGGGTCGGCCGGTGGCCAACATCTGGGGAATCCAGTCCAGTTGCGCCCGGATGCCCGGCAACTTGCCATCGTCGTTGGCGCTCATCGGCCCGCCGAACACCACCGCGCCGGCGTAGCCGTCCATGCCTGTCGGCAATGGCTCACCGCTCTGTGGATAGCAAAACTCAAGCGGGTAACCGCTTTCCCGCAACTTGCGACCGCACCGTCCCGCGCTGGCATCCCGGGCCTGCATCACCAGCAGCAGGCGCGGCGGTTCGTGCTTCATGACTCGCTATCCCGGCCGGTCTTCTCAACTTCTTCCCAGGTCGCCCGTCGGTAGTCCTTGAGGGTTTCGGCGATCAGGAACGCCAGCTCCAAACTCTGAGAAGCATTGAGGCGCGGGTCGCAATGGGTCTGATAACGGTCGGCCAAACCCTGTTCGGTGATCGCCTGGGCGCCGCCCAGACATTCGGTCACATCCTGGCCGGTGAGTTCGAAGTGCATCCCGCCGGGATAGCTGCCCTCGGCGCGGTGAATGGCGAAGAAGCGGCGCACCTCGTCGAGAATCCGGGCAAAAGGGCGGGTTTTGTAGCCGGTACTGGTTTCCAGGGTATTGCCGTGCATCGGATCGCAGGACCAGACGACCTGCCGGCCCTCACGCTGGACCGCCCGGATCAGCGGTGGCAGAGCGGTTTCGATTTGGTCCGCGCCCATCCGGCTGATCAGAGTCAACCGGCCCGGCCGCTCGTTGGGATTCAGTGCATCCAGCAACCGCAACAGAGTGTCGGAGTCCACGGACGGTCCCAGCTTGAGGCCGATGGGGTTGGCGATGCCGCGCGCGAATTCGACGTGCGCGCCGTCGAGTTGCCGGGTGCGTTCCCCGATCCACAGGAAATG
The DNA here is from genome assembly GCA_031732855.1 of Candidatus Competibacter sp. GTDB lineage: Bacteria > Pseudomonadota > Gammaproteobacteria > Competibacterales > Competibacteraceae > JAVMKJ01. The sequence goes on along the minus strand of JAVMKJ010000142.1, from coordinate 32,935 downwards.
CGCCGAGCCGTCGTACCAGTCGCCGGTCAGCGGCTCGCGCCGGGTCAGAGCCTGCTCGTAACCCAGCAGCAACGCCTCGTGCGAGGTGTAGAACCGCACCTGTCGGACTTGGGGATCGGCGGCGGCGTCCAACCCGCAGGCGCGCATGAACGCCAGCGTTTCGCTGATGCGATTGGCCAGATCCCGATAGCGCGCGCCCTGAGGGCTGGCGCGCAGGAAGTCCAGATTCCACTGTTGGACCCGGTGCAGGTCGGCGAAACCACCCTGGGCCAGAGCCCGCAGCAGATTCAAGGTGGCCGCCGACTGCGAGTAGGCACGCAGCTGTCGGCGCGGGTCGGGTCGCCGGGCATCCGGCGTGAAATCGAGATCGTTGACGATGTCGCCCCGATAGCTGGGCAGGGTCGCGCCGCCGCGGGTTTCGGTGGGAGAACTGCGCGGCTTGGCGAACTGACCGGCCATACGCCCGACCTTGACCACCGGGCAGGCGGCGGCGAAGGTTAGCACCACCGCCATTTGCAGCAAGACCCGGAAGGTGTCGGTAATGGCGCGCTCGTTGAAATCGGCGAAGCTTTCGGCGCAGTCGCCGCCTTGCAGCAGGAAAGCCCTTCCGGCGGTGACCTCGGCCAGTTGCTGGCGCAGATCGCGGACTTCGCCGGCGAACACCAGCGGGAGCGAGGCGGCCAGGCGTTCCTCCACTTCGGCCAACGCCAGGGAATCGTCGTAAACGGGCAATTGCGCCGCCGGCCGCCGCCGCCAGCTTTCCGGCGCCCAGCAGATCTTGGCGTGTTGCGTGAGTTGGGACATCGGGGTATTCGCCGTTGGCTAGGGTTCAGGGATAGACTCAATCAGCGCCAGAAAGGTGCGGGTCTGTCCGGAAAAAATGAACTGGCGCGAACCGACGACGATAATTTGACGATTCAATCATCCGGTGGCGCGCGTTGCGCCGATCGGCAGGGCGATCCGCGCGGGTGGCGCCTTCAGACGGTATCGAACTCCGCCGGAGCTTCGTGCAGCCGCTGCCGAGTTTGTCCCACTTTCAAGCGGCTTTTGCAGTTCCCCAGCAGATTGAGGGTTTCCTCGACATACTCGTGCGATGACAGCTCGTCTTCGGTGTAGCGCCGCAGGAGATGTTGCCAGCGGTGGTGCACCGAGCACGGAGACGCCAGATCGCCTCCCGCCAGCGGGCAGTCGGGGCATCGCGCCTGGCTCATGGCTTCGACGATGGCCTGTTTTTGCCACTCTCGCCGATAGCGCATGGCATGGGCCTCAATCCATTCCAGCGCCCGCGCCTGTCGTTCCTCCGGGGGGAACCGGTCGACGTATTGTTCGATAGCCGCGATCTGACGGAGCAGGAAATCCGTATTGGACAGATTTAAACTCTGGGGGTCTCCCACGAAACGGGTGATGAGGGCCAACGTGGGGTCGTCAACGATGTACATGGCCTTTGAATTTAACCCTCGAACACAAACAACCAATTTCAATATAGCAGATAATTGTGCAACGCACCATCGCTGAGTGTGTTGATACGCCCCTGTCGATGTCCGCGAGGATACGCCGTCCGTTGCCGGGGTTTGACATACTCGTCCGGTCAACCCTAGCATGATGCTTTCCAAATCGTGCGATGGACTGATCTTCCGATGATTCGTGCCCAGAGTTTGTACGGCGAAGCCCCATGGATCCCTTCATGAACGCGCTCGGCCTGCGGGCCGAGGTTCCGGCTCCCGGAGAGGCGCGGGTCTGGGGCACCGTGCGGCCGGAGTTTCTCAACAGTTGGGGCTCGGCGCACGGGGGGTTTCTGTACAGCGTGGCCGACGCGGCCTTCGCGCTGGCTTCCAATTCGCACGGGATTCTGGCGGTCGCGCTCGTCGCCCACATGGAATATCTGCAAGCGAGCCGGGTCGGATCCGAGGTGGAGGCACGCGCGACCGAGGTTCACGCGGGGCGGCGCACTGCGGTTTATCGGGTGGAGGTGCGCAGCGGGCCGATCCTGTTGGCGATCTTTACCGGAACGGCCTACCGGCGACCCGGGCATAACAGTTCGCTGTCACCCGAGCGCTAAGCGGTCCTTCGCGGCGTTCGCCGGCGAATGCCAGAAGCATCAACCGTGTCCCCCGATCATCATGACCAGAATCCCGATTGCCTGGCATCCCTCGCCCTATCTGTTGCTGGTGCTGACCACGCTGTTCTGGTCTGGCAATTTCGTGCTGGGCCGGGCGGTGCACGCGGTATTCGCGCCCTTCACCCTGTCGTTCTGGCGCTGGGCGGTAGCGCTGGCGATCCTGCTGCCCTTCGTCTGGACCTCGCTACGCGTGCAGGTGCCGCTGCTGCGCCGGCACGGGCTGATTCTGCTGTTGCTGAGCGTGCTCGGCGTGGTCAATTTCAACACGTTTGTCTATATTGGCCTGCAATCCACCACCGCCACCAACGCCGTCATCATGCTGTCGGTGACGCCGGTGCTGATCGTGGCGCTGTCGTTTCTGCTGCTGCGGCAGACCGTGACCGGCTGGCAAGCCTTGGGTATCGCGGTCTCGCTGGCGGGGGTGCTGGTGATCGTCGGACGCGGCGAGTTGCAAAGCCTGCTGGCCCGGCAATTCAATCCCGGCGATTTGTCGATCCTGGCGGCAGTATTCAGTTGGGCGCTGTACTCGGTCTGCCTGCGCTGGCGGCCAGCCGGACTCGAACCGATGAATTTTCAGGCCGCGACCATGGTGATTGGGGTGATCCTGCTGGCTCCGCTGTACGGCTGGGATCTGGCGCACGACCGCACCTTCGTCCTCAACGTCGCGACCGTCGCCAGCATCCTGTATCTGGCGCTGTTTCCCTCGATTCTCGCCTACATCTTCTGGAACCGGGCGGTGGCGGAACTGGGCGCCAACCGCGCCGGTCAGTTCCTGCACCTGATGCCGGCCTTCGGCGCGGTGCTGTCGATGATCTTCCTGGGCGAGCGGCTGTATGCGTTTCATGGCGTTGGCATCGCCCTGATTGGGCTGGGGATCTGGCTGGCGACGGTGTACGGGCGCAAACTGGCCTGACGGTCAGCCCGGCAGCGCGAAAACCAGAGCCACCGGTACCGCGACCAAACTGCCGAGATTGCCGATCAGCACGATGGCGGCGACCTTTTCCGGCTCTTGCTCGTAACGTTCGGCCACCAGGTAGTTCATCACCGCCGGGGGCAGCGCCCCGTACAGCAGCAATTGGCCGGTCTGCATCGGCGATAAATCCAGCCACGGCAGGATCAGCAGCGCGGCGGCGATCCCCGACAGCGGACACAGCAGCGCTCCCCACAAGCCGATCCGCCAATCGCCGATGCCCACCTCGTAGAACCGGGCGCCCAAGGTGAACAGCATCAGCGGAATCGACGCCTCGCCCAGCAGCTTCATGGTGTTGAGAACCGGCATCGGTGGCGACCAACCGCCCAGGGCGCAGAGCAGCCCCGCCAGCAGCGCCAAGACGATCGGCATCCGCAACAGGTTCCAGGGTCGGGTGCGATGGTCGAGGATGTATGGGCCGACCGTGAAATGCAGCACCACCTCAACCACGAACAGCAGCACCGCCGCCCGCAGCGCCTGCTCGCCGAAAGCGAACAGCGCCAGCGGAATGCCCATGTTTCCGGTATTCGTGAATATCATGGGCGGCAGGAAGGTCTTGAGTTGCACCTTCAGCAGCGGGACCACCGGCAACAACAGCAAGCCGGAGCCGAGGACCACCGCCACCCCGCCGAGGCTCAAATCCAGGAATTCGGCGGCGCCGAACGGCTTGGCGGTCAGCGCCCAGAACACCAGCAGCGGGGCGAGCACATCCATGTTGAGGTCGTTGACGACCGCGAGATCGGGCCGTCGCCAGCGGGCGTACAGCCAGCCGATGCCGGCGGCGGCGAACACCGGGAAGATGATCCCGGCGATGCGGAGCAGCACGCTTCAATCCGCCAGCAGCCAGTCGCGCACCACCGCGATCTGATCGTCGGCCATCAACGCCGGCGCGTGACCCATGCCGGGGAATTCGATCAACCTGGCCTTGGGGCCGCGCTCGGTCATGGCGATGGCGTCGGCATGATTCAGGACGTCGGAATACACCCCGCGCAGCACCAGGGTCGGACAGCGGATGGCGTCCCATACCGGCCACAGGTCGATATCCTTCAACTCCATGGTCTTGAAGATGGTGGCGATGCCGGGATCGTAGGCGGTCGTATAGCGTCCGTCTTCCAGTCGCCGGGAACTGTGGACGAGCATGTGCCGCCACTGTTCGTCGGTCAGCTTGCCGAAGGTGGCGGCGTAGACGCGCAAGGCTCGATCCATATCGTCGAGGGTGTCCCAGGCGACCACCCGCCCGACGTAGTCGGCGATCCGTTTCAGCCCGGCGGCGGGGAGGAGTGGCCCGACGTCGTTGACCAGCAACTTGTGGATCGGGGTACCGGCGTAGCTGGCCAGAAAGATGCCGATCAGGCCGCCCATCGAGGTGCCGACCCAGTCGATCCGCTCGGCGTCGATCCGCGCCAGCAGCATTGCCATGTCGTTGACGTAGAGCGGATAGGTGTAGTCGGATTTATCGTGCAGCCAGTCGCTCTGGCCGCGCCCGACCACGTCCGGACAGATCACCCGGTATTCCCGCTCCAGCGCGGCGGCGAGGAAGTCGAAGTCGCGGCCGGTGCGGGTCAGACCGTGGACGCAGATGAGCACCTTGGGATTGTCGGGATCGCCCCACTCGGTGTAATGGACGCGGTGAAAGCCGTGGGGACCGAGTGCGCGGTAGTAGCGGGATGTCATCGCCATGAAGAAAGTGCTCCCTGGGTGTTGTCTCCCTCCCCCTTGCGGGGGAGGGGCTGGAGTGCGGGATGAAAAGCGTGCATCGCGCATTATCGGGCAAGCGGGAAAGGGTGACTATAATAGCTGTCATTCATCATTGAGAAAGGGTGTCGGCATGGCCACCTTGCATTACAGCGAAAGCGGCCGGGGCGAACCGCTGATCCTGTTGCACAGCGGTGGGATGAGCGGCGCGGAGTGGACGCCGCAAATCCCGCTGTTGGCCCGCCACTTTCGGGTGATCGTGCCCGATCATCTCGGCCATGGCCGCAGTCCGATGGTAGCCGACCGGCTGACCGTCGCCGACATGGGCCGCGCGGTGCTGGAAACGATGGACGAACTGGAGTTGCCGGCGGCGCATCTGGTCGGTTCCTCGCTCGGCGGGGCGGTGGCGCTGTGGCTGACTCTTCATCGTCCCGAGAGGGTCAGCAAGCTGGTGCTGTACCGGGTCGGTTACCGTAAGGACCAGGAAACCCATGCCGGCACCCGCGACATGGCCGATCCGGCCTACTGGCGTGGCGTCGGCATGCACAAGTGGCTGAGCGACATCCACCGGCCGCAGGGCGGGCCGGACGCCTGGGAGGAAGTGATCGAGCGGGTGTCGGAGGCACTGGAGCCGGCTACCACCGATCACGCCCACGATCTGGAGATTCTGGACCGCATCACTCAGCCGACGCTGATCGCGGTCGGCGACCGCGATCCGGTGGCGCCGCTGGACCAGATTCTGGAGATGTTCGGCGCGATTCCCAACGCCGGGTTGTGGGTCATGCCCTGCGCGACTCACGTCACCGCCACCAACACCTGGCGGGCGGAGTCGTTCGCGCTGGAAGTGACGCGGTTTTTGCAGCGGCGGAAGTAAAGCGGAGACGGGAGAACGTGAGAATGATCAGGATGCTCGAGGTGTTGGCACTGGTTGCGGCGCTGAGCGTGGCCGTACCGGTTCGGGCCGGCCAGTACGACGCCGTGTTCGGATCTGTCCAACGGATGCTGGGCCAGTCGGCGAAAAACGACGAGACCGGTTTGAGCGCGACTCGGCAACAGTTGGAAGGCGTTCCCAAACCAGCCCATCAGAATGTCAAGGAAGCCCGTGCCCTGAACCAGCAGGGGCTGGATGCGCTGAAGCAGAATAACTATCAAGCCGCCGCGACCGCTTTCCAGCAGGCGCAGCAGGCCGATCCCGCCGATGTCGAAGTGGCCGGCAATCTCGGCTACGCCAATTTGAAACTCGGCCAGATCAAGCGCGCGGAACATCAATTGGTGTACGCCATTTCGCTGGCGCCGGGACGGTCGTCGACCTGGTTCAACCTGGGGCAGGTGTATGGAACGCTGGGCGAAGTGGAGAAAGCGACCGGTGCGTTTGCCAACGCCTACCGCTTTTCCCAGAACCCGCCCAAGACCGCGGATTTTCTGCGACAGGCCCTGACCGCGCCGGAGAATAACGATACCACCCGCGCCGCGTTGAAGCGGGCGCTGGAGTTGTTCGGAGCCCCGCTGGAAGGCAGCGCCACAGCCCAGCCATCGACGGGAATCATTCTCCGTTAATCTGGCCGGCAGCGGCAGTGGGCTGAGCCCCGATTCGCCTTCTTCGTCTCCGAGGGACGGGTGAGCGACGCGATCAATACGTTTCATCCAGAAACGAGCGGATGAAATGGGCCACCGCCGCCTTGCCGCGGTAAATCCCGTAATGCCCTTCGCAGAGAATATCCGCTTCCAGCGCCAGCAGCCGTTCCAGCGAGACCCGGTAATCCGCCCGGTTCGAGTGCAGGCGAACGTCCAGCGGCCCGTGCACGTCCTGGCCGAACAACACAATTTGGCCTTCGGATTCGGTCAGAAAGGCCAGCGAGCCCGGAGAGTGGCCGGGAATGTGCAGCGCGGTGATGGATCGTCCGCCCAGTGGCAGCGTCTCTCGGGCCCCGCTCGGCTGGCGATCCACGGGGCAGGGGCGCAGCTTGGCGCCATACCAACTGGCCGCCGTGACCTCACTGTCGCCACGTTCCAGGAAACCGGCATCCAGTTCGTGCGCGACCACCGGACAGCCCAGCAACTCCCGCAGGCCGCGGGCGCCGCCCGTGTGGTCGTAATGGCAGTGGGTGAGCAGCAGATATTCGATCTGTTCGGGCCGCACGCCGAGGGTAGCCAGGTGCCCGAGCAGCTGCGTCTGACCGCGGCCGGTGCCGGCGTCCACCAGCGCCGCGTGGCCGTCGAAGTCGATCAGGTAGATGGCGGCATCTTCGGGGGCGGTCAGGCCTTGGCCGCCCACCTGGAAGATTTCGCGGGTGATGGTAATCGGTTGTGGTTTCACGGTTTCGTCCTTACCGTTGCGTTGGCGCGAGGGTTGGAAGCGAGGGTCTCCCCGCACTCAGGGTAACACCCGGGTGAGTCGTGCGGGCCATATCACGCGGTCCGTGTTGGAAGCGAGGTCCTCACCGCACTCAGGGTGGCACGGCGAACTCGACCGGCCGCGCGGCGCGGGCCAGCTTGTCGAGCACGCCGTTGACGAAGCGGTGTCCCTGTTCGGCGCCGAACACCTTGGCCAGCTCCACCGCCTCGTTGATCACGATCCGGTAGGCGATGTCCGGACGCTGGATCAATTCGTAGCCACCGACCAGCAGGATGGCGCGCTCCACCGGGTCCACCTGCGCCAGGGGCCGGTCCAGAAACGGGTTCAGAGCGGCGTCGATCTCCGTCGCCCGCGCCGGAACCTGATGAACCAGTTCCTGGAAATAGGCGGGATCGGCCTTGCCCAAATCCTGATCCGCCAGGAATCGCGCCGCGATCAGGCCGGGTTCCTGGCCGGTCATCTGCCATTCGTAAAGCGCCTGGACGGCGCAACGTCGCGCCCAGCTTCGCTTTCCAGGCAGGTTCTTGCGAATCGGACCGCTCACGACTCACGCTTCCAGCCGCTGCAACAGGCTGACCATCTCCAGAACCGACATGGCCGCCTCGGCGCCCTTGTTGCCGGCCTTGGTTCCGGCTCTTTCCACCGCCTGCTCGATGGTATCCACGGTCAGCACGCCGAAACCGACCGGGATATCGTATTCCAGGGCTACGCTCGCCAGTCCCTTGACGCACTCGCCGGCGACGTATTCGAAATGCGGGGTGCCGCCGCGGATCACGGCGCCGAGGGCGACGATGCCTTCGTAGCGCTCGCTGGCGGCCAGTCGCTGGGCAGCCAGTGGGAGTTCGAAGGAACCCGGCGTCCAGATCAGATCGATGCTGGCTTCGGGGACGCCGTGGCGGCGCAGGGCATCCACCGCGCCGTCGACGAGGTTCTGCACGATGAAGCTGTTGAACCGCGCCGCGACCAAGGCGAAGCGGGCGTTCTGCGGCGGAGTGAAATCGCCTTCGATGGTGGTGATCGGGTGCATGGGAGTTCCGTAGGGATGGGATAAGGAATGATGTTCAGGAAACGTATTCCACAACTTCCAGATTGAAGCCGGACAGACCGGTGAGGCGTTTCGGCGCGCCCAGCACCCGCATCCGCCGCACGCCGATGTCGAGCAGGATCTGGGCGCCGTTGCCGTAGGTGCGAAGTTCGGTGGACGTGTCGGTAGGGCGGGGCGCTTCGCTGGAGCCGAATTGGTAGCCGCGCATTCGCCGGATCAGCGCCGTGGATTCCTCTGGGCGGCTCAGGAAAACCAACACTCCGGCCGGTTCCCGCGATACCCGCCGCAGGGCGTCGCGCAGCGGCCAGCCGCTGTCGGGGAGTTGGAGGGTCAGCAGGTCGCTCAGCAGGTGCTGGACGTGAACCCGCACCAGCACCGTTTCGTGGGAATGGATCTCGCCCTTGACCAGGGCGAAATGGACCTGCCGGCTGACCACATCCTGATAGGTCAGGACCCGGAACGGGCCGAATTCGGTGGTCATTCGGGCATCGGCGACCCGTTCGACGGTTTTTTCGTTCTGCATCCGGTAGCGGATCAAGTCGGCGATGGTGCCGATCTTGACGTCGTGCCGTTCGGCGAACGATTCCAGATCGGGCCGCCGCGCCATGCCGCCATCCTCGTTGAGAATTTCAACGATGACCGCCGCTGGCTCCAGACCGGCCAGTCGGGTCAGGTCGCAGCCGGCCTCGGTGTGGCCGGCGCGGGTCAGCACGCCGCCGGGTTGGGCCATCAGCGGGAAGATGTGGCCGGGCTGTACCAGATCCTCGGGGCGGGCGTCGGGCCGGACGGCGGTACGGATGGTGTGGGCGCGGTCGTAGGCGGAAATGCCGGTGGTGACGCCTTGGGCGGCTTCGATGGAGACGGTGAAGTTGGTGGAGTAGGGGGTGGCGTTGTCCTGCACCATCAGCGGCAGACGCAACTGCTGGCAGCGTTCGCGAGTGAGGGTCAGGCAGATCAGGCCGCGCCCGTAGCGGGCCATGAAGTTGATGTCCTCCGGGCGGACGAGCGAGGCGGCCATCAGCAGGTCGCCTTCGTTTTCCCGGTCCTCGTCGTCCATGATGATGACCATCCGGCCCTGTCGGAGGTCGGCGAGGATTTCATCGATGCGGTTCAGTGCCATGGCTATTTCCAGAACCCGTGTTCGCGCAGTAGCGCTTCGGTGAGCCCCCCGCCGGGTTGGGCGGCGCGGTCGCCCAGCAGCAGCCGCTCCAGATAGCGGGCGATCAAGTCGACCTCCAGATTGACCCGCCGGCCGACCTTGCAGTCGACCAGGGTAGTTTCAGCCAGAGTGTGCGGGACGATATTGAGTTCGAAGGCGGCGCCATCCACGCGGTTGACGGTCAGGCTGACCCCGTCCACGCAGATGGAACCTTTCTCGGCGATGTAGCGGGCCAGGGCGTCGGGAGTCTGGATGCGCAGCCGCCAGGAACGGCCGTCCGGTCGCCATTCGGCGACCGTGCCGATGCCGTCCACATGGCCGCTGACCAGGTGGCCGCCGAGGCGGGCGGTTGGGGTCAACGCCTTCTCCAGGTTGACTTTCATGCCAGGTGTGGCGTCGCCGAGGATGGTGCGTTCCAGCGTTTCGCGCGAGGCGTCGGCCCAGAAGCCGTCGCCGGGCAGTTCGACGGCGGTCAGGCAGACGCCGCTGACGGCGATACTGTCGCCCAGTTGCACGTCGCTCAGGTCCAGCTTGCCCGGGGCAACGCGCAGGCGGACATCGCCGCCGCGCGGCTGGAGGGTGGTAATGGTTCCGACCGCGGTGATGATGCCGGTGAACATGATGTCTTTATCCCGTTCGGGCCGTGAAAGCCTCGCTAGCGCGCGATTTCAGGATGGCGGCTGGCAAGGTTGCCGCGGCCGCAACGTCAGTCGCCAATCCCGCCCCACCGCCCGCGTTTCCAGAATCTCCAACTCCAGCCGCTCGCGCATCTGCGTCAATTCCGGCAACTGGAACAGCCCGCGCGCCCGGTTGCCCAGCAGCATTGGAGCGAGGTAAACCACCAATTCATCCATCAAACCCGCCTGCAACAACGAGCCGGCCAGGGTCGAACCACATTCAGCATGAACTTCATTGCATTCGCGGCGGGCGAGTTCCGCCAAGATGGCGCGGGGGTCTAAGCTCCGCTCGGCGCGCGGCGTAACCACGATTTCCGCGCCCGCCGCCCGCAAGGGTGCCTGCACGGCTGGATCGGCGACGGCGGTAAAAATCAGTACCGACCCAGGCAGCCGCAGGGTCCTGGCGGTGGGCGGCGTACGCAGTTCCGTGTCGAGGATCGCCCGCGACGGTTGGCGCGGGGCTTCCGGCAGGCGAACGTTCAGGCTGGGATCGTCGGCCAACACCGTGCCGATACCGGTCAGGATCGCCGAACTGCGCGCCCGCAGTCTTTGCACGTCCTGGCGCGCGGCCTCTCCGGTCAGCCATTGGCTCTGGCCCGAAGCCAGCGCCGTGCGCCCGTCCAGGCTCATCGCCAGCTTGACGCGAACGAAGGGCCGCCCTTGGGTCATGCGTTGGATGAAACCGGGGTTCAGCGCCTGCGCCTCGGCCTCCAGCAGCCCGCACTCCACTCTGATTCCAGCCGCGCGGAGTTGCGCCAGTCCGCGGCCGGCGACCCGCGGATTGGGATCGAGCATCGCCGCCACCATGCGCGTGATGCCGGCGCGCAACAGCGCGTCGGTGCAGGGCGGGGTGCGGCCGTAATGGCAGCATGGCTCCAGCGTCACGTAGGCGGTCGCGCCGCGCGCCCGTTCGCCGGCCATCTCCAGGGCATTGGCCTCGGCATGAGGCTCCCCGGCGCGCTCGTGCCAGCCCTCGCCGACGATTGCCCCCTCTCTGACCAGCACGCAGCCGACCCGGGGGTTGGGATCGGTGCCGTACAGTCCGCGCCGGGCAAGCACTAGGGCGCGCGTCATGTTCCGGTAGTCATCGGCCTGCCACTCGCTTCCCTTCCCCTCCAGGGGAGAAGGACGGGGAAAGAGAGGTAGACCGGAAGACATCACCCGGCATCCGCCGCGCCAGGCGATTTCTGCAGCCGCTCGATTTCCTCGCGGAAGGCGTTCACGTCCTCGAAGCTGCGGTAGACCGAGGCGAAACGGACATAGGCGACCGGGTCCAGGTTGCGCAGTTCTTCCATCACCCATTCGCCGATCTGCTGGCTGCTGAGTTCGCGCTCGCCGCAGGCTCGGGCGCGGTTCTTGACGCGGAGGATGGTTTCCTCGATCCGCCCGGCGGCGATGGGACGCTTTTCCAGGGCCCGCAACAAGCCGGTACGGAGCTTTTCCTCCAGAAACGGTTCGCGGCGGCCATCGCGCTTCACCACCGGCGGCATCAGCAGCTCGGCCACTTCGTAGGTGGTGAAGCGGGCGTTGCAGCGAGAGCACTCGCGGCGGCGGCGGACCTTGTCGCCTTCCGCCGACAGCCGCGAGTCGACCACCCGCGTATCGGACATGCCGCAGAACGGGCAATGCACCGTCGTCGCCGCGTGCCTGGAAGGAAATCAGCCGTATACCGGGAACCGGGCGCACAGTTCCCGTACGTGCCCGCGTACCCGGTCGATCGCTGTTTCGTCGTTCGGATCGTCCAGGATGTCGCAGATCCAGCCGGTCAATTCCCGGCACTCGCGTTCCCTGAAGCCGCGGGTGGTGATCGCCGGCGAGCCGATGCGGATCCCGCTGGTCACGAACGGCGACTGTGGATCGTTGGGCACGGCATTCTTGTTGACCGTGATCCAGGCCCGGCCCAGCGCGGCGTCGGCGGCCTTGCCGGTGAGACCTCTGGCAATCAGGCTGACCAGGAACAGGTGGTTGTCGGTGCCGCCGGAAACAATATCGTAGCCTCGCTCGACGAACACGCCGGCCATGGCGCGGGCGTTGGCGACCACCTGCTTCTGATACTCGATGAAGTCGGGTTGCAGGGCTTCCAGGAGCGCCACCGCCTTGGCGGCGATGACATGCATCAGCGGGCCGCCCTGAGTGCCGGGGAATACCAGCGAGTTCAGCTTCTTCTCGATCTCGGGATTGGAACGGGCCAGGATCAGGCCGCCACGCGGGCCGCGCAGGGTCTTGTGGGTGGTCGTGGTGACCACGTCGGCGATGGAAACCGGATTGGGATAGAGACCGGCCGCGACCAGTCCGGCGACGTGGGCCATGTCCACAAACAGGTAGGCGCCGACCCGGTCGGCAATCGTACGGAACCGCTGCCAGTTCACCACCCGCGAATAGGCCGAGAAGCCGGCGACGATCATTTTCGGCTTGCACTCGAGCGCCAGTCGTTCCACCTGGTCGTAGTCGATCTCGCCGGTGGCCTCGTTCAGGCCGTATTGCACCGCCCGGTACAGCCGGCCGGAAAAGTTGACCTTGGCGCCGTGGGTGAGATGGCCGCCGTGGGCCAGGCTCATGCCCAGCGCGACGTCGCCCGGCTCCAGCAGCGCCATGTAGACGGCGGCGTTGGCCTGCGAGCCGGAATGCGGTTGGACGTTGGCGTAGTCGGCTTCAAACAGCTGCCTGGCGCGGTCGATGGCCAGTTGTTCGGCGATGTCCACGAACTCGCAGCCACCGTAATAGCGTTTGCCCGGATAACCTTCGGCGTACTTGTTGGTCAGCACCGATCCCTGGGCTTCGAGCACCCGCGGGCTGGCGTAGTTTTCCGAGGCGATCAGTTCGATATGGGCTTCCTGACGCTGTTTCTCGCCCTGCAAGGCGGCCCATAACTCGTTGTCAAACCCGGCGATCCGCATTTCTCGACTGAACATTCGCGACCTCTGCAAAGACGGGCGCCCGCTGCTTCGGACGTAAGGAGCGGACAAATCATAAAAAGTAAATTATACCCTACTTGAGCGGTGGGAGGCAGGAAGAAACGAGTCGTGTGGTGGCGCCCCTGCCTGGCGGGCGCGGCGCTTCCGTTGGCCGTCCGTTCATCGCGGGGGTTTCGGCAGGATAAATTCCCCCATCAGATGCGAGTGAATACCCGCCAGGCGGCGGCGATGGTGGCTTCGATGTCCTCTTCGCCGTGCGCCGAAGACATAAACCCCGCCTCGAACGCGGACGGTGCCAGATAAACGCCCTCGGCCAGCATCCCGTGGAAGAACGCCTTGAACCGGTCGACATCGCAGGCAATCGCCTGGGCATAGGTATTGACCGGTTCCGCCGAGAAGAAAATCCCGAACATTCCCCCAACGGCGTTGGCCGTCAGCGGCACGCCCGCCTTGCGGGCGGCGGCGACCAGTCCGTCGCACAGACGTTGGGTCTTGGCGGCCAGGTCGGCATGAAAGCGGGGGACGGAAATCAGATCCAGCGTCGCCAGCCCGGCCGCCATCGCCACCGGATTGCCCGACAGCGTGCCGGCCTGATAGATCGGGCCGAGCGGCGCCAGTTTTTCCATGATCGCCCGCTTGCCGCCAAAAGCCCCAACCGGCATGCCACCGCCGATGATCTTGCCGAGGGTGGTCAGGTCCGGAATGATGCCGTACAACTCCTGCGCCCCGCCCGGCGCCACCCGGAAGCCGGTCATCACTTCGTCGAAGATCAACACGCTGCCGTATCGATCGCACAGCTCGCGCAAGCCTTCCAGAAAACCGGGTACGGGCGGGATGCAGTTCATGTTGCCGGCGACCGGTTCGACGATGACGCCGGCGATTTCCTCGCCGATCTGCGCGAACACCTGCCCGGCCTGCGGTAAATCGTTGTAGGTCAGGGTCACGGTGTAGGAAGCCAGCGCCGCCGGCACGCCGGGCGAAGTGGGTATGCCCAGGGTGAGCGCCCCGGAGCCGGCCTTGACCAGCAGCGAGTCGGAATGGCCGTGGTAGCAGCCTTCGAACTTGACGATGGTGTTGCGGGAGGTGAAGCCGCGGGCCAGCCGGATGGCGCTCATGGTCGCTTCCGTGCCGGAGTTGCACATCCGCACCAACTCCATCGATGGAGCCATTTCGCGGATCTTGCGGGCCATGACGGTTTCGATGGCGGTGGGCGCGCCGAAGCTCAGACCGTTGGCGGCGGCCTCCCGCACCGCCCGAACCACCGCCGGATGGGCGTGACCGACGATCATCGGTCCCCACGAGCCGACATAGTCGATGTAGCGTCGATCATCTTCATCGTAAAGCCAGGCGCCCTCGCCCCGCCTGAAGAAGATCGGCGTGCCGCCGACGCCGCGAAAGGCGCGCACCGGAGAATTGACGCCGCCGGGAATATAGCGCTGGGCTTCGGTGAAGAGTTGCGCGGAGCGGGACATGGTGGACCTCCTCAGGCGAACAGCTTGGCATAGCGACGGGCGGCGGCCTGGATATCGGGCGGGCCGAACACTCCGCTGACCACCGCCAGCGCATCGGCGCCCGCTTCCAGCAACAACGGACCATTGTCCGGAGTGATGCCGCCGATGGCAACGATGGGCACGCTCGACGCCGCGCGTGCTTCCCGCAACAACTCGATGGGTGCCCGAATCTCGGTCGGTTTGGTCGGCGATGGGAAAAAGGCGCCAAACGCGACGTAGTCGGCCCCAGCCCGCGCTGCTTCCAAGGCTAGGTCCAGCCGGTCGTAACAGGACACCCCGATGATGGCGTTCCCACCCAGCCGGGCGCGGGCGTGGGCGAACGCCGGGTCATCCTTGCCGACATGCACGCCCGCCGCGCCGACTCGGGCGGCCAGTTCCACGTCGTCGTTGACGATCAGGGGTACATTTTGGCGCCGGCACAGTTCGTTCAAAGCCCCGGCCTGCGCCAATCTCCGCGCGGCATGGGGGCTCTTGTCGCGATACTGAATCAGACGGGCGCCGCCCAGAAGGGCCTGTTCGACCGCGACGGTCAGCCGGTCGTCGGCAAGGAGCAGGGGATCGGTGATCGCGTACAGTCCTTTGAGGGAGGCTGGGTTCATGATTGATCTCGGCATGCGTCGGCCCAGAACAACCGGTTGGGAAGCAGTTGTCCGCCGCCGCTCCGATATCCGGCCCGCAGGGACCGCCAGGTGTAGTGCTGGGCGCGGTGGATGGCGGAATGGATCGATGGTTCCGAATGAGGCACCTGGCCTTGGGCGAGCAGGGCGGCGATGGCGGATGCCAGGGTACAGCCGGAGCCGTGGTAGCGGTCTGGCAGCCGTGGCCAGCGCCAGGTTTCCAGCAATCGGTTGTTGCCGTAAAGGGTATTGACGACCTCGTCCGGCGGTTCGGATTCGTGCCCGCCGGTGATCAGCACGTACCGGCAACCGCGCGCCAACAGGGCCATGGCGCAGGCCGCCAGGGTGTCCGCTTCCGGCGCCAGCCGGCGGGCCTCGACGCTGTTGGGCGTCAGCACGGTGGTCAGCGGCAGCAGCAGGCTCTGGATAGCCTCCGTCAGCGCCGCGTTGGCCAGTTCGGTTCCGCCGCCCGCCGCCAGCACCGGGTCGAGTACCACCGGGATACCGGGATAGGCGGCGAACAACGCGCGCAGGGCGACGGCGTTTTCGACGCTGCCGATCACGCCGATCTTGAAGGCTGTCACCGGCATGTCCTCCAGTACCGCCCGGGCTTGGGCCAGCACCTGATCCGGGGCGACCGGCAGCAGCATTTGAACATTGTGGGTATCCTGCACGGTCAGGGCGGTGAGGACGGGCGCGGGGTGACAGCCCAGACTGATCAGGGTTTCGATGTCGGCCGGGATACCGGCCCCGCCGCTGGGATCGTTGCCGGCCAGGATCATGACCACGGGAGGCGTGAGTGAAACGGAAGAAGTCAAGCCAATGCTCCGGAGTGAGATGAAAAGATGCGAGGTGAAAGGTTATCAGGGAAAATGAATCGATGCTCGCGGCAGTCCGGGATGAGGAGCGGGGGGCTGCCATGCCGTTCGGGAATGGAATTCTAACAAGTGCTCAGGGTTTTTCGTGATGTGCTGGCATGGGACAATTGCCGCCGCGCGATAATCACAAACGGAAGGCTGGAACGAAATAATGAATAGATATATGTGTCTGATTTGTGGATTTATTTATGACGAGGAGAAAGGTTGGCCGGACGACGGCATTCCGCCTGGCACCCGCTGGGAGGACGTGCCGCCGACTTGGACCTGTCCCGAGTGCGGCGCCACCAAGGACGATTTCGAAATGGTGGAGATTTAACGTCATGAGCGCCCATCCTGATCGCATTCGGATCGTCGAGGCCGATATCACCCAGTTGCGGGTCGACGCCATCGTTAATGCCGCCAACCGGTCGCTGCTGGGCGGCGGTGGGGTGGATGGGGCCATTCACCGCGCCGCCGGCCCGGATCTATTGGTCGAGTGCCGCGCCTTGGGCGGTTGCGAGACCGGTCAGGCCAAGATCACCGGGGGCTATCGTCTGCCGGCCCGGCATGTCATCCACACCGTCGGACCGGTCTGGCAGGGCGGCGAACGGGGCGAGCCGGAACTGCTGGCGGCCTGCTATCGCAACAGCCTGCGACTGGCGATCGAGCGGGGCCTTCGCACCATCGCCTTTCCAGCCATCAGTTGCGGGGTGTATGGCTATCCACCGGACCAGGCGGCACGCATTGCGGTGCGCCAAGTCCGGGCTTTTCTCGCTGAGGACGACCGCATCGAGACCGTTTATCTGGTCTGTTTCGGGGAAGACATACGCCAATCCTTCCAGCAGGCGCTTCAAGGGAACTGAGATGCCACGAGCACCGGCGAACTGTCCCGCCGCTCCGAACGGAGTCAGCCCGGTTCGCCGGTGTTCTCGAGAAGTTCGGGGGAGGTTACAACCGAGTCAGGGTCGGGCGGCCGGAATCGCCGCCGTTTCCGATCGACGGCGGCGCCACCCCCAATCTGGCCGGTCTTTCCGCCGAAGGCACGGCGTAATCATCGTATCGATATATCAGGGTTCGCGCCTGGGTTTCCCGTTCCGCCTGAATCTGGCGCAAAGCATCCGCCAGCATCGTGGCAAACAGAGTTTCGGCATGGGCGCGCTCGTATCGGTCGTCCACGACCGCGGTGTTGCGGGATTCGTCCGCCAGGCCGGAAGAGGGCGCGGGGTAGTACAGCAGAGCCACCAGCAGGGCGCTGGCGGTCGCAAGCAGGGTGGCCGGCAGGAGATAGATAGCAAAATTCCGGATGACGCGGATCGTGTTGCGCATGACTCACCTTTGGCGATGCCGGCGAAAGCAAAATCTTGTACAGCCCTTGCTCATGGTTATACAAGAATTTTCGGACAAGTCAAGCACGGCGCGCAAATTCCTGTACAACTATTATAACCAAGTGTATCACTAGGATTTTAAGGCGACAAGCCGGACGTGAGCCCGACTTGACCTGAGAGAGATCAGCTTTCCTGCTGTTGCTTCTGGTAGGCGGCATGCAACTTCTGTTGGATGTCGGCCGGTACCGGGTCGTAGTGGCTCAGTTCGACGCTGTAGGAGCCGTGGCCGCCGGTCATCGACTTCAGTTGCGATTCATAGCCTTCCAGTTCCGCCAGCGGTACCTGGGCCTTGATGATGCTCGCGCCGCGCGGCCCGGCGTCGGTGCCCGCGATGCGCCCGCGCCGGCTGGACAGATCGCCGGTGATGGCGCCGACGCAATCGCCCGGCGCCCGGACTTCCAGGTTGACGATCGGCTCCAGCACGATCGGCTTGGCCTTGCTGACCGCGTCCAGAAAGGCTTCCCGTCCGGCGGTGACGAAGGCGATTTCCTTGGAATCCACCGGATGATACTTGCCGTCGTAGGCAATGGCGCGCACGTCCTGCATCGGGTAGCCAGCCACCGCCCCTTCCTGCAAGGCATCGCGGACGCCCTTTTCCACCGCCGGCAGGAAGGAGGTCGGAATGGTGCCGCCCACCACCGCGCTGAGGAATTCGAAGCCGGCGTCGCGCGGCAGCGGTTCGATGCGCATGAAAACCTCGCCGAACTGGCCGGCGCCGCCGGTCTGTTTCTTGTGGCGGTGATGGCCTTCGGCGTTCTGGCTGACGGTTTCCTTGTAAGCGATCTTGGGCGGCTTGGTCTCGACTTGCAGGTTGTAGCGCTGCTGCATCTTTTCCAGGGTAATGCGCAGGTGCAGGTCGCTCAGTCCGCGCAGCACGGTTTCCTTGGTATGGGTGTTGTGCTCCAGCGCCAGGCAAGGATCTTCCTCCAGCAGCTTGTGCACGGTATCGGACAGCTTCTGCTCGTCGCCGCGGGCGGCGGCGCGGATGGCCAGCCCGAACAGCGGAGTGGGAAAGCGCAGCGGCCGCAGACGAACCTGGTCTTCGTCGTGGGAATCGTGCAGCATCACGTCGCGGTGGATATCATCCACCTTGGCCACCGCGCAGATATCGCCGGGAATGGCCGCCGGGACTTCGGGATGCTCCTTGCCGTGCATGTGGAACAGATGGCCGACTTTAAACGGTTTGCGGCCGTCGCCGATAAAAAGCTGGCTGTCCTTGGTGATCGTGCCCTGATGGACGCGGAAGATGCCGAGCTTGCCGATGAAGGGGTCGATCAGCACCTTGAATACGTGCGCCACCGCATGCTGCTTCGGATCGGGGATGGCCGGGCGTTCCTCGGTGTCCCCGGCTTGCCCTATCAGGAACGGTTCGGGGTTGCCCTCCAGCGGATTGGGCAGCAGCTTGACGAAAACATCCAGCAAGTCCTTGATTCCGGCGCCGGTGCGGGCCGAGACGAAGCAGATCGGGATCAAGTGGCCTTCGCGCAGCGCCTTTTCGAACGGCGCGTGCAACTGCTCCGGTTGCAAATCCTCGCCCTGCTCCAGGTACAGCGCCATCAGATCCTCGTCCACCTCGACCACCTGGTCGATCAGGGCGGAGTGGGTGGCGCCGACGCTGGAAAAATCGCTGTCCCCGGCGGGATTGAAGAAGCAGTCCACCACGCTGGTGGCGTTGTTGGCCGGCAGGTTGATCGGCAGGCATTCCCGGCCGAAGGTTTCCTGAATCTGGCCCAACAGGCCGGGCAGGTCGACGTTCTCGGCGTCGATCTTGTTGACGATGATCATCCGGCACTGCCGGCGGTCGGAGGCCCGTTCCATCATCCGCTGGGTGACCGCCTCGATGCCGGTCTGGGCGTTGATCACCACCGCCACCGTTTCCACCGCCGGCAACACGGCGATGGCCTGGCCGAGGAAATCCGGGAAGCCGGGGGTGTCGATCAAGTTGATGTGGGCGCCCTTGCAGTCGAGATTGACCAGCGCGGCATCCAGCGAATGCTGGTGCGCTTTTTCCTGCGGGTCAAAATCGCAAACCGTGTTGCCCTTTTCCACGGTGCCTGGGGCGGCAAGCTTGCCGGCATGAAAAAGAATGGATTCCACCAGGGTGGTTTTCCCAGCCGCGCCATGCCCGACCAGGGCGATGTTGCGGATGGACTCGGTGGTATAGCTGACCATCATGGCCTCCTGTCGGATTCGGTTCGATCGATAGCGAGTCTTTAATGAGTACATCGTTCCTCGATGGGATAGGTCGGAAAGTCTACAGGAACGGGCAGGGTTTCTCAGCCGAAGCCGTCATTTTTTTGCAATGCGCGTGGCGGAGCCATGCCGGTCCATATCGGTTTTTCCCGCCCGATCGGCGTATGGCGTGGAAATTGCCTAATTTTTTGGCCAAAACGATTTGGCTGCCGAAACGAACGCGAACTGTAAATTTTCCTGTAATGAAGATCTGGATGGAACCATATGGTGGATATTTGAATTATTTATACACAATATATGGTGGTATCCTGTTGTGGGTGACGGGATTTTTTACAGTATCCCAGGGTGTGAAGCGCCAGCACGGAGAAAGAGGTCTGATGAGTTTACGAGCATGCTTCGGAATCTGGATCCTTGCCGTCTGTGGCGTCAGCGCGCAGGGTGCGACGAGCCCTGGTCCCGACTGGGTCAAGCTCGTCCGGGAAGCCCCGGCCGTCCAGGTGGAATGGGCGGTGCGCTACGAACACGGCGAGGGTGTTTCCCAGGACTACGACCGGGCAATGCGGCTGTACTGCGCGGCGGCCCGACGCGGTCATGCTCAGGCGCAGTATCAGTTGGGGTGGATGTACGCCAACGGTCGCGGCGTGGCGCGGAACGATGCCCAGGCGGCGGCCTGGTTCCGGCTGGCGGCGGCCAAGGGCGATGCCCCGGCCGCGCGGATGCTGGCGCGGGTGGACGATCCGGCCGGGGTCCAGCCGGCGAAGTGCGCCGAGCCGGTCGATCCGACCCTGAAACCGCCTCCGGCGCAGTTCCTGGCACGCCCGGGGATGTCCTCGCCGGAACGGGCTCAGGTCGAGATGATGGTCAACCGCATGGCCCCGAATTACGGCTTGCAGCCGGATTTCGTGCTGGCGGTGATCCAGGCGGAGTCCGGCTTCAATAGCCAGGCGCGTTCGGCCAAGAACGCCCAGGGGTTGATGCAGCTGATTCCCGAGACCGCCGAACGATTCGGCGTGCGGGATCCCTACGATCCGGTGCAGAGCCTGCAGGGCGGAATGGCCTATCTGCGGTGGTTGCTGGCCTATTTCCAGGGCGATGTCCGCCTGACGCTGGCCGGCTACAACGCGGGCGAAGGGGCGGTGGTGCGGTACGGTGGGGTGCCACCCTACGCGGAAACGCGGGCCTATGTCGACAAGATCACCCGCGTCTACGGACGGCTGGCGCATCCTCCGGTCGCGCCGGTGGCCCGCCCGGTCGTGCTGAACGCCTCTCCCGCCAAACCGGTGTTTCCTTCGGTGGTCCGGGTGACGTCGGCGCCGTCGTGGTCGGTCGCAACCAACCCCAGTCCGTAAGGATCACGGGCTGAAGTGCTAGCCGCGGCTGATTAGATAAACGTCGAAGCGGGTGTTGGGCGCGGCGATCTGGGTGGTCGGCGGCGGTCCCGCCAATGCCGGAACCAGACGTGGCCGTTTCACCACCACTCGCCGGCGGGCACGGGCCAGCGCGACATCCAGCAGGGCCGGCGCATCGGCGTCGTCGCCCACCATCTGCCGTAGCAACCGCATTTCCTTCCCGACCAGCGCCGATTTTCGGCGATGTGGGTACATCGGATCCAGATAGACGACGTCGGGCCTCTGGTCTTCCTCGAGCCGCCGCAGGTACTCCAGACCATCCTCGACGTACAGGCGAAGCCTTTCCGCGACCAGGGGGCCGATTTCCGGATCCCGTTCGGCGCGTTGCCACCCATCGCGCAGCAGGGCGGCGACGATTGGAGAGCGCTCCACCAGGCGCACCGTGCAACCGAGACAGACCAGCACGAAGGCATCGCGGCCCAGCCCGGCCGTGGCATCCACGACGGTCGGCATGGCGCCGCCTTTCAAGCCGATCGCCCGTGCCAGTGGCTGGTGGCGACCACCGCCGAAACGGCGCCGGTGGGCCGATGGCCCCGCCGCGAAATCGACAAAAACCGGTCCGGCCGCCCCCGGACCGATTTCCCGCAACTCCAGACGTTTCCCGGTCAGCACCAGCAGGTGGCTAAATGGAAACGAGGCCGGGTCGATGACCGGGGAGGCCAGCAGGGGGAGTCCGAGTTCCAAGGCCAAGGCAATCGCCGCCGCCGGACTGACGGACGATTCGGCGGCCAGCGCGATGTCGGGGGGTATGGCGAGGGGGGAGCGCATGTTGGCCGGGATCGAAACAAAACCGCCCCGCGCGGGCGGGGCGGGGATTCACCAGTACCGGCGAGGTTCAGGCGGCTTTCGGCAACACATCTTCCAGCGTTGCCTTGGTCAGGCCATCGATCTCGGTCTTGAACCGCGTGGCCATGTCGGACATGGCCTTGGCGTCGTTCATCATCTTCTGTTGCACGGTCTTGGCGATCTCGGTCTGGCGCTTGTAGAAGTCCTGAAAGCTCTTGACATCGGTGATCTCGGCGGCGGCTTTCATCTGATTGAAGCCGATGTCCATGTAGGACTTCAGAGCGTTCATCTGGAATACCATGATTTTTTCCATGTTCTCGACGAACATTTTGTTTGCCTTGACCAGGGACTCGGGCAGGGCTTGCGGGGTTTCCAGTGCTTTGTTGAACAGATCGACGACCATGATGGATTCCTCAGTTGAGCGTTGACAAACGATGTTGCAATGCAATATAGCGAGATTCATGTTGCGATGCAACATGAAATGCCCGATTTTTCCGGCGCCGCGAGGAATCGGCCATCCCGCATGGAGAAAATTCACCATGCGAAATTCACCATGCGAAATTCGCAAATTGAACTATGCTTTTATTTAGGGTGAATATGATGAATCGTGAGTCGAAATGGCAGCGCGATAGCGGAGCGAAGCCTTGATCGGGACCAAAATCTCCAGACCGACCCCGCGGTCGCTGGGCGCGGGGTTGCTTCCCCATCATGATATCGGGCCGCGGGAGCGAGCGCCGCGACTGGCGCTGGTTGCGGACCTTCGCGGCAGCGAGTTGAACGGTATATTCGTGCTCTCGCGGCTGGCGGCGTTTTTGCGAAGCATCGAGGCGGGAGATCGGCGGAGCTTGGGATTGCGCGAGCGCGTGTTGATCGTTCCCGCCATCAACACGCTCAATCGGAGCGCCCGGGTGGAGAATGGTACCGGTCGCCGCCGCAGGGTGGGGACCGTCGTTGAAGCGGTGGTGGAAATTACCCGAACCGCGTACTACCGGGTGGATATTCATTCGGCCAGCCTGGATATCGAGGATCTGCCGCAGGTCAGCCTTTACGCTCCCAACGATGACGAGCGGGCCAGCGCCTGTCTGTTCGGGCTGCCGGCGGTCATCGAGCGACCGATGGAGGACGATCTGGCATCCGGTTTGGTGCGCGCCTGGCGTCCGCACGGCGGCGAGAGTTTCATGATCCACGCAGGGCAGGGGGGCAGCTTGCAGACCGGGCATTGCGAGACCGTGTTCCGGGCCTTGGTGGCGTTTCTCGACCGTACCCGCATCGTCGGCGGTCTCCGGCTTGCCGAGGAGGAAGAGGATTTACGCTATTTCGACCTGCGGCAGATCTTCGTGGTGCTGGCCGAGCAGTCCGGAATCTTTTCGTCGCGCCTGGAGGTCGGCCGCTGGATCCGGGCGGGCGAGGAATTGGGCCGCGTTTACGACGGCTTTACCGGGGGCGTGCGGGCGCGGGTGACGGCGCCGGTGACCGGCCTGCTGGCCAGCCTGCGCCGGCAACCGCTGTTGTGCGAAGGGGATCTGGTGGCCCGAATTCTGATGCCGAACGAGGCGGCGCGGCGAAGCCCGGCGCGGTGGGTGGGGGAACGACATGAGCGGCAGGTCGGTCGGAGACTATGAAGCCGAGCGCCGGGTGCTGCTGGCGCGGGTGGCGGCGGAAACCCGCGAAACCGGCGGCCTGACCGGCTGTTTTGAATTGAGCGAATGCGTCATGCGGGCGCTGGCGGAAGTTCCCCGGCACGTGTTCGTGCCGATGGAACAGCGGGAATGGGCCTATGCCGACATGCCCCTGCCGATCGGGCGCGGTCAGACCATTTCCCAGCCGTTCATCGTCGCGCTGATGACGGAATTGCTGGAACCCGATCCCCAGGCGGTGGTGCTGGAAGTCGGCACCGGCTCCGGTTATCAGACGGCGGTGCTGGCCGGTCTGGTGCGACGGGTCTACTCGGTGGAACGGATTCCCGAACTGGCCGAGACCGCCGCGCGGCGCCTGCGCGAGCTTGGGTTGGGCAACGTGGAGATTCGCGTCGACGACGGCTGCCAGGGATGGGAGGAACAATCGCCTTTCGATGGCATCATGGTCACGGCGGCGGCCGCGGAAGTGCCGCCGGCGCTGGTGCGGCAACTGAAGCCGGGTGGCCGGCTGGTCATTCCGGTGGGAGGGCCCCATCAGACGCAGGATTTGCGCGTGCTCCACAAGGACGAGCGAGGCATGGCGCGGAGCCGCAGCGTGTTGCCGGTGGTGTTCGTGCCGCTGATTCGTGATCGCGAGTGAGAACGCCGGGCGCATCGGCCCGGCCAGCATGGGAGAACGGATATGACCACGACATGGGTATTGATTGCCGATAGCAGTCGCGCGAGGTTGTTCAGCGTGGAGAAGGCGCTGGCGCCCTTGCGGGAAATTCAGGCGTTCGTCAATCCCGAGGGACGCGCCAAGACCCGGGATCTGGTCTCGGATCGGCAAGGGCGTTCGCCGGGCAACGGTCCGACCATGGATTACCAAGTGGCGCCCAAGCGCCGGCAGGCGATGGTGTTCGCCAAGGAAATCAGCGAGCATTTGAAAAACGGCCGGGTCGGCGGCCTGTTCCGCCGGCTGTACATCGCCGCCACGCCCTCGTTCCTGGGACTGCTGCGTGGCAAACTGGATGCCCGGACCGCCGATTTGGTGGTGGACACGGTCAGCAAGGATCTGACGTACCTGGAGCCCGGGCAGATCCGCCGGCATTTGCCGGAACGACTGTAACCGGATCGGGCGCCGCGAGCGCCCGGCGATAGGCGAAAGGCGGGTGGCGAACCCGCCTTTGTTGTTTTCCGGGGTCAACCGGTCGGTAATGAAATTCCGGTGAGCTTCTTGAACAGGGCCACCGCGTAGGAATCGGTCATGCCGGACACGAAGTCGGTGATGGCGAGCACGCGGCGGTATAAATCGGCGATGGGCTGGCGGCCGGGACGGGCGAACTGCTCGGGAATCAGGTGGATCAACATCCGGCTCTTCGGCGAAGCGTCGGAACCGTGGGTGGCGACGTCGTTGACGGTGGTGACGAACGCTTCGAGCAGGCCGCCCAGAACCTCGAAACCGGCTGCTTCCACCTCCACCACCGGTTTCGACACATAAACATGGTGTTCGCCGCACGCCTTGAGCGCGTGCATGTCGGCGGCGGCGGGGATCGCGTCCAGCAATTCCTCGGCGAACGCGCCCGCGAGAATCCTGTCCTCATTTTCCATGAAGCACTGATGGACCTGCTCGATGATGGCGCCGATGGTTTTGGCGCGCAGGTATTCGATCCGCTCCTTGGGCCGGGTGATCCGGTCCATCTTGCGCTGGGCGCGGTCCGGCTCGCCGGTCAGGGGCAACAGCAGGTCGCGGACGTCCTCGAACCGCAGTTGCTGCAGCCGGAAAGCGTCTTCCACGTCGATGATCCGGTAACAAATGTCGTCGGCCGCCTCGACCAGATAGGCCAGTGGGTGACGGTTCCAGGCGCCGGCTTGCGTCGATTCCAGGCCAAGCTGGCCCGCGACTTCCGCGAACAGATCCCCGTCGTCCTGATGGAAGCCGAATTTCTTGAACGCGATGCCGGGGGGCGGTTCGGCCGGCAGCCACGAGGCGCGCGGATATTTGGTGAAGGTGCCCAGGGTCGCGCAGGTCAGTTGCATCCCGCCGGGGTTATCCGGGCTCTGTAGCCGGGTGAGGATGCGAAACCCCTGGGCGTTGCCTTCGAAACGCACGAAATCCTGTCGCCGCGCTTCGGTCAGTTGTTCCAAAACCGCCCGACCGGTGGCGGAGGCGGTGAACCAGAGCCGAATGGCGTCCTCGCCGGCGTGGCCGAACGGCGGATTGCCGATGTCGTGGGCCAGGCAGGCGGCGGCCACCACCGCGCCGAAGTCCTGCGGATAGACCCCCTTCAAGTTATGGCGGCGGATCACGCTGTCGCCGACCATCGTGCCCAGCGAACGGCCGACGCTGGAGACTTCCAGGCTGTGAGTCAAACGCGTGCGGACGTAGTCGCTTTGGGAAAGCGGAAAGACCTGGGTTTTGTCCTGCAGGCGCCGGAACGCCGAGGAAAACACGATCCGGTCGAAATCGCGCTGAAAGTCGGTGCGCGCTTCGCTGTCGGGATGCTGGCGGGACAGGCCCGGACGGACGCGGGAGAGCAGGCGGTTCCAGTCCATGCGGTGCGATCGGTGGGTGTGGATTGCCTTCAAGCATAGCGGATTTGCGTCCGCCGCGCCGCCGTTGCCGTGGCCGGCCGGGAAGTCTGGTCAAGCGCCATGGGGATCGGTTGAATCGACGGCGGGCGGTTGCTGGGTGGCGATCCAACTGCCGGGTGGGGCGTGTTCGTCGCAGCGGGCGAGCAGTTGGCGACGGTAATAGCGCAATTGTCCCCGCATCCCGCACTGCTCGCAGATCAGGCTGGATTGCCCTTCCGCCGCCGCGCACAGCGAATGGATATGGGCGTCGGCCTTATCCACGCTGAAGCGCAGCGTGCCGATTTCCTGCTTGACCTGCACCGCCAGCGGCTTCAGTCCGGCATCGGCGGCGTGCGCGGCGATGTCGGTGGCGAGTCGGCGGATGAGGTCGTACCAGCCGTCCTCGCACTCGAAGCCGAAGCCCATCAGGTTCTGGGTGATCGGCAGGTGGCGACCCCGGAACAGTTCGGGAAATTCTGCGAACAGTCGTTCGGTCAGGTTGGAATTCATCAGCGATTTCCTCGAATTCCGTCAATCGTCGATCGTCAGGGCCTCCAGCGTTTCCTGCGCGTCCAGCCACTCCGTTTCCAGCGCGGCCAGTTCCCGGTCCACTTCGCCCTTGCGCACCAGCCACGTCTTGAGCTGGTTCTTGTTGGCGTCGTCGTAGCTGGCGGGATTCGCGAGAGCGGCATCCAGCGTTTTCCGGTCGGCGTGCAGCTTCTCCATCCGCTGTTCCAGCTTATTAATGCGCTGCTCCAGCGGTTTGCGCCTGACCGCGAGTTGCTGGCGGCGTTCGGCCTCCTGCCGTTTCTGGTCGCGGCGTTCGCCAGCGCTGTTGCCGTTGCCGGTGGCGCGCGGCGCGGCGTCCCGACTGGTGGCCCGCTGGCGCTCGTTCAGCCAGTCGCGGTAATCGTCCAGATCGCCGTCGAACGGCCGCGCCTGCCCGTCCGCGACCAGCAGGAATTCATCGGTGACCGTGCGCAGCAGATGCCGGTCGTGGGAGACCACGATCAGCGCGCCCTGGTAATCCTGCAAGGCCAAGGTCAGGGCGTGGCGCATGTCGAGGTCGAGGTGGTTGGTCGGCTCGTCCAGCAGCAGAAGATTGGGTCGTTGCCAGACCAGCAGCGCCAGCGCGAGCCGTGCCTTCTCGCCGCCGGAGAAGGGTTCGACCGGGTCCAGCGCCCGTTCGCCGGCAAAGCCGAAGCCGCCGATGAAGTCCCGTAATGGCTGATCGCCGGCCCGTGCATCCAACTGTTGCAGATGTCGTAGCGCGCTCCATTCGGGCCGCAACTGTTCCAACTGGTGCTGGGCGAAATAGCCGATAACCAAACCTTGACCGGTCTCGATCCGGCCATCCAGCGGCGGCAGCATGCCTGCCAGCAGTTTGATCAGGGTGGACTTGCCGGCGCCGTTCGGTCCCAGCAGGCCCAGCCGGGTCCCCGGATTGATGACCAGGTTCACGTTGCCCAGCAACGGCCGCCCGTTGTAACCGGCGGAAACTTTTTCGACCGCCAACAACGGATTGGGCAATCGCCCCGGTTCGGCGAAACCGAAGGTGAACGGGGAATCGACGTGAGCGGCGGCGATCCGTTCCATTCGCTCCAACGCCTTGATCCGACTCTGCGCCTGACGGGCCTTGGTAGCCTTGGCGCGGAAGCGGGCAATGAAGCTTTCCAGATGGGCGATTTCCCGCTGCTGCTTTTCGTAGGCCGCCTGTTGCAGGGCCAGTCGGGCGGCGCGCTGGTCCTCGAAGGCGGCGTAGTTGCCGGGGTACAGCGTGATTCGCCGCTGGTCGATGTGGGCGATATGGCTGGCGACGTTGTCCAGCACGTCGCGGTCGTGGGAGATCAGCAGCAGGGTGCCCGGATAGGCGCGCAGCCACTGCTCCAGCCACAGCACCGCGTCGAGGTCGAGATGGTTGGTCGGTTCGTCCAGCAGCAACAGATCGGAGCGGCACATCAAGGCCCGCGCCAGATTCAGCCGCACCCGCCAGCCGCCCGAGAATTCGGCGACCGGCCGCTCCGTCCGATCGGCGGCAAAGCCGAGACCGGCCATCAGCTTGCCGGCGCGGGCGCGGGCGCCGTAGCCGCCGATGGCGTCGAAACGAGCGTGCAGTTCCGCCTGGCGCGCGCCGTCGTGGGCGGCTTCGGCGGCTTGCAGATCGCGCTCGATCTGGCGCAGTTCGGCGTCGCCGTCCAGCACGAAGTCCAGGGCGGGCGTCGGCAGCGCGGGGGTTTCCTGGGCGACGTGGGCGATGGTCCAGCGCGGCGGCCGGTCGAGATCGCCGGTATCGGGATGCAGTTCGTCCAACAGCAGGGAAAACAGGCTGGATTTGCCGCTGCCGTTGGCCCCGATCAGCCCGACCTTCCAGCCGGGATGAACCGTCAGCGACACGTTTTCGAACAGCGGCTTGCCGCCGCGTTGCAGGGAGAGTTGGCGGAGGGTAATCAAACGGGGGGTTCCTTTGGCCAAGGCAATCCAGGGTACATGATGTCCCCTAAGGCTTTTCCACCGGGCATTGCGATTGTGGCGGCGCCCGTTTGAACGAGCGCTCGTCGAACGTCTTGAACATCGAGCATTGTTGGCTCTGCACCAAATGGAACGCATCGGCGAAATCGAGCCCGGTTTCGTGCCAATCGATCGCCTCGGCCACGCGCTGCGGGTGGTCGAGGTGGACGTTCTTCAGGCCAAACAAGCGCTTGAACGCCGCGCCGATCTCCACCGGAGAAGAATCGTAGGCGTAACGCAGCACCCACTCCAATTCGAGCACCACCGTATCGGGTATGGAAAATCTCGTGCGTCTCGAACAGGGCGCGGCTGGCCTGGTACTGCGTTTCGTCGTCGCGGACGAGCAACCGGACGACGACGTTCGTGTCAACCGCGATCACGCCAAGCGCTCCGTACCCCTCGCTGGATCGCGGCTTCCATGTCATCGAGGCTCCGCGTCTTTCCGGTAACGCGGAGGCTGCCGGCCACCTCGTCCAGGGTCGTTTCTGCGAACGGGGTTTTCGATTTCAGCAGAATGCCATCCTCGACATCGATCACCACCAGCTCTCGGCCAGGTTCCCAACGATGAGCGACGCGAACAGTCTTGGGGATGATCGCTTGCCGTTTACTCGAAAGTCGGGTGGTTTCCATCGTGCGGTTCCCGAGGTAAGAATTTAGTAAGAATTTGAGGGGTATCGGATCGGCCTGTCAGACGGGTCCAGGATATCAGCTACCTTTCTCAGTTCTTCGAGAGTTTTTGTGGAAACTGGGGGTTGGCTCGCACGGACGCTTCTTTGGGTGCGCAAGGTCATGCGTATATACTATCCGCATACTTCAGGAGGTATGCCCCATGCTATCTGCCTATAACACCCTGGCTCCCAAGAAAGCCGCCAACCTCAGCATTAATGCGGACCTGCTGACCAAGGCCAAAGAGCTGAATATCAACCTGTCGGCTACTTTGGAGCAGGCCCTGATTGACGCCCTCAAGAAAAGGCTAAGGGATCAGTGGCTTGTCGAGAACCAGGCGGCCATTGAGGCCTACAACGAGCACGTCGCGGGGAACGGCGTGTTCAGCGATGAGCTGAGGACCTTCTGATGCCCCAGTTCACCGTATACCGGAATCCTAACCCCGAAACCAAAGCCACCTACCCGTTGTTGCTGGACGTCCAGAACGACCTCATCGCCGACCTGAATACCCGGGTTGTCGCCCCTCTCTGCCCAGCATCGGCCATGAAGGGCAAGCTGCTCAAAACCCTCACCCCGATATTCGAGATCGACGGCAAGCAGTACGCGATGCTGACGCCTCAACTGGCGGGTATCGCGAAGAAGCAGGTTGGCGCCAAGGTAGCGGACCTGGCGCAATGCCGGGACGAAATTATCGCGGCGTTGGATATGCTCATCACCGGGATCTAACCCGAATATTTCATAAAACCGCCATCGGTGCCAGAGGCCACCCTACAGCGTCGGATTCAAGGCGTGACCAGCCTGATGGGGGGTTAGCCATGGTGGTTTGCCTGGTTTTTATTTACAATAATATCAAATATTAAAATAAAAACCGACTGGCCGAGGAAGGCGGCCTGGCCAATCAGCGCCGCGATCCCGGCGGCCTGACGAAATACGGCATTTTCCAACGCGCTACCCCGATCTCAACATCGCCGCCCCGAGCGCCATCGAACTGTTCCGCGATGAGTAGGACGCCCGCAAGGCCGTCTCATCAGGCGGGGCATGGTGATGCAATAGCCCGATCCCGGACTACAATCAGGTACCATTCCAGCCACCAGGGTCCACACACCGAAATCCCATGACCGACGACGAACTGTTGCGCTACAGCCGGCAAATCCTGCTGCCGGAATTCGACATCGAAGGGCAAGAGCGGCTGCGTCAGTCCGGCGCGTTGATCGTGGGTCTGGGCGGGCTGGGCTCGGCGGTGGCGATGTATCTGGCCGCGGCGGGCGTGGGGCGGCTGACGCTGGTGGATTTCGACCGGGTGGATCTCTCCAACCTGCAACGGCAGATCGTGCACCGCACCGCCGACATCGGCCGGCTCAAGGTAGAGTCGGCGCGCGATACTCTGCTGGCGCTCAACCCGCTGGTCGAGATCGTCACCATCGCCAGGGCGCTGGACGAGGCGGAATTGCTGGAGCAGGCGCGGCGGGCCGACGTGGTGGTGGATGCCTGCGACAATCTGCCGACCCGGCTCGCGATCAACGCCGCCTGCGTGCGGGCCGGGGCGCCGCTGGTGTCCGGGGCGGCGATCCGGCTGGAAGGGCAGGTGCTGGTCTGGCGGCCGGGCGGGGAAGGCGCCTGTTACCGCTGCCTGTACCGCGACGCCGGGATGAATCCCGAAACCTGCGCCCAGACCGGGGTGCTCGCGCCGGTGGTCGGGGTGATCGGCGGCATTCAAGCGGTGGAAGCCATCAAGGTGCTCACCCATCTCGGCGAGCCGCTCGACGGCCGCCTGCTGCTGCTGGACGCGAAGCGCATGGAATGGCAGACGATGAAGGCGGGGCGCGACCCGGCCTGTCCCGTGTGCGGCCGGTATCGGGGGACGGGGGACAGCGAAGCAAAATCACCGTGAATAATGCATTGACCGCCGACGACTGGATCGCGTGTCTGCGACTGGAATCCCATCCCGAGGGCGGCTATTTCCGGCGCACGTTCGCCGCCGGATTGATGTTGCCCGCTGGAGCATTGCCGGACCACGGGGCTCCGCGTCCGGCGGCGACCGCCATTTACTATCTGCTCGAGGCCGGCCAGCGCTCCCGCTTGCACCGGCTGAAGTCCGACGAACTCTGGTATTTTCACACGGGTTCGCCGCTGACGGTCCACATTCTCGATGACCGGGGCGAATACGCGACTCGGTGTTTGGGTCCCGATCCCCGCGCGGGGCAGCATTTTCAGCTCCCGATCCGGGCCGGTTGCTGGTTCGGGGCCACGGTGGACGAGCCTGCCGGCTTCACCCTGATCGGCTGCGCCGTGGCGCCCGGCTTCGACTTTGCCGATTTCGAACTGGCCGACCGGGCTGCCCTGATCCGCCGGTATCCGCAACACGCCGAGCTGATCGAACGACTCACCTGAACTCCAAGGGAGGAACCCCCATGACGTTTTCCATCGTCGCCTTCGATCCCGCCAACGGCGATCTGGGCGTGGCCGTGCAATCCAAGTTTCCCAACGTCGGCGTTTCCATCCCGTTCGCCAGGGCCGGGGTGGGGGGGGTGGCGACCCAGTCCTATTGCAACACCAGCTATGGCCCGCGCGGGCTGGCGTTGCTGGAGAACGGCGCCTCGCCCCGGCAGGCGGTGGAGATTCTGACCGGCGGCGACGCCCAGCGCGATTACCGCCAGGTCGGCATCATCGACGCCCAAGGCCGCGCCGCCAGTTTTACCGGGACGCATTGTTTCGACTGGTCGGGTGATTTGCAGGGTGCGTACTGCGCCGCGCAAGGCAATACCCTGGCCGGTCCGCGCGTGGTGGAAAGCATGGTCAGGGCGTTCGAGGAAACCGTCGGCCCGCTGGTGGAACGCCTGCTGCTGGCGCTCCAGGCCGGGCAGGCCGGCGGCGGCGACCGGCGCGGCCAGCAGTCGGCGGCGTTAAAGGTGGCGCGGGCCGGCGGCGGTTACGGCGGCTTCGACGACCGCTACGTCGATATCTCGGTCTACGACCATCCCGCGCCCATCGACGAGCTGGAGCGGCTGTACGCCATCCACCGGCTGACCTACTTCCGCAGCGATCCCGCCCATCTGGTCAGGATCGATACCGCCATCGCCAACGAATTGCAGCAAATTCTCCACGCGCGGGGTTTCTACAAGGGCGTCGCCACCGGCCTGTGCGACGAGGAAATGTTGCGGGCGCTGCGGGATTTCATGGGCTGGGAGAACTACGACGAGCGGATTCGCGACGACGATTTGATCGATCTGGAGGTGCTGGCGGACATGCGCGCGAAACACGCGATCTGGTTGCGGGAGCGAGGGTAGTCACTCACTCCAGTCCCTTTCCCGTGTCAGGCGACACCATAAACTGCCCCCTTGGCGACACGAAGAATTGCCCCCTGTAACCGATGGGGTAAATGGTGGACGAACGGGTTCAACGGGTTCCTATCGTTATCGTGGAAACGACGACGAGAGGGGACCGAATGCAAACACCAGAAGCGGTCGCGGGGATGTTGCGGCTTCATCAATTGGGTTGGGGAATCAAGCGAATTGCCTGCGAGCTGGATTGCAGCACGCACACCGTCCGACACGTTCTCCGGCAAGGGAGCTGGCGTCCGGGGCGCCACCCGATGCGGCGACGAGCGTTGAGCGGGTTGGAGGACTGGCTGGCGGCGAGCTTTCGCCAGCATCGCGGCAACGCGGAGGGCTCCCTGGTTGTTGCCGGTATCGGTAAGTATATGATAAATATGTAAATAATTCATATCCTCTCAAGTCGATCATGAGGCGTTGGGGCTCGATGAGATTTCCCGTGGAGGCCACAATATGTAGTGGTGTGGCATAAGAGGTCACGTTGTGGGAAGCCTAGAGCGCTGACCGGTTTGAACGGGTTTGGCTTGGTGACGGGATCTGGAGGC
>JAVMKJ010000141.1:0-3257 GCA_031732855.1 Candidatus Competibacter sp. | reverse complement strand
CTTCGACTATTTCATGCTCGGCGAACGGCAGCTGAGTTTCTATCAATTGGATGTGGCCGGGCATGGCATACCGGCCGCCCTGCTGTCCTTCACCCTGAACCGGGTACTGTCGCAGGGTGGCGAGGAACAACAGGTGCGCCGTCAGGCGCAGGATCCGAGCGAGGCGGCGATCCCGCCACTGGTGGTGGCCGATCTGAACCGGCGGTTCCAGTCCGATGTCGATCCGCCGCTCTATTTCACCATGATTTACGGTAATCTCGATTTACTCACTGGCAGGGTGACCTTGACCCAAGCCGGCCATCCGCGGCCGATCTGGCTGCATCGCACCGACCGGCGCGCCGAGCTGGTGGGCGGAGGCGGCTTTCCCGTCGGCATGTTCCTCGATGTCGAGTATGATGCCACCACCTTCGATTTGGCCGGTGGCGACCGGCTGTTCCTGTATTCGGACGGCGTCACCGATTGCATCAACACGGCCGGCGAACCGTTCTCCGAACAGCGCCTGGTGCGGCTCATCGAGAATACCGCCGAGCTACCCGCCCCGGCGGTGGCCGAGCAGCTTGGACGGACCTTGCGGAACTGGATAGGCGACGACGATCTCCGGGAATGGATGGGTGACGGCAGCCACCAGGACGACATTACCTTGCTCGTTCTCGAACGCGAACCGCGATCATGACCCGAACCATCGTCCTTGATATCGAAAGCCGGCCCGAATGCATTGAGTTGTTGAGCGGCGCGTTGTGCGGCGTATGCCACTTGGTACTGCCCGCCGTCGATATCGCCCCCGTCAATCTGGCGATGGTGGAAGCCGTCAACAATGTGGTCGAACACGCCTACCACGGCGAGTCCGGTCATTCGGTGCGAGTGGAGTTCGAACTGGCCCCGAATCGCTTGCACCTGCGGGTGCGGGACCGCGGCGAGCCCATGGCTCCGGGCCGGTTGGAGGCGGTAGCGGCGTTGGTGGCGCCCGACCCGGAAGATCCCGACAGCTTGAGAACGCGGGGTCGGGGTTTGGCCATCATCAAGTCCTGCATGGACACGGTTAACTACGAGGCGCGTGATGGGGTGAACACCCTGTCCATGAGCCGGGCGTTGGCGACCGGCGAAGCGATCTAGGCGGCACGCTGGAGGGTCTTGATATTGAAATCAAGAGGATAAATTCATGATTTTGACGCATCGCAACGTCGAAGGCATCGATATCGTCGCCTTGTCCGGGCGGCTGGTCATCGCCGACGTGCCGCGGATCCGGCAAAAACTGCTGGCGATCATCGAGCAGGGCAACGGTAAGCTGATCCTGCATCTGGCCGAGGTGGGCTTCATGGATTCCAGTGGCCTGTCGGTGCTGGTGTCGGTGTTCAAGGCGGCCCGCGTCAGGGGCGGCGATATTGTGTTGCTCGGCTTGAGTCCCACCGTGCGTTCCCTGATCGAATTGACCCGGTTGCAGCAGGTCTTCTCCATTTTCGACGACGAAGCGGCCGCGTTGGCTCATTTGCGCTGAATCAGCGGTTGGATCGGTCCAGCGAACTGGATGACGACGCTGGCGGCCAGGCCGGCATGGCCGAATCCCCGGCGGCTTTCGAGACTCCGGAAAAACGGGTCACCTTCTCGGACGCCACGGGGGTCGGGAATTCGAGACCGACACCGGCCTTTGGGTCTGTGGACACATGACGTCGGCGGGGATCGTGGGTCCGCTTCACGGGCGGCTTCTTGGGTCCGCGCGAACGCTTGCGGTACTTGCGCGATTGGACTGGCTCGGCTGTGGCGATCAGCCGAGCCGCCAAAGGCATTCTCCAGGGTCCAGCGCTCGCGGAAGAGGCGCGCCAAGGTGCAGGCATCGACCGCCGTGGCCGGTACCGTGGTCAGCAGATAGAGGG
Organism: Candidatus Competibacter sp.; assembly: GCA_031732855.1. GTDB lineage: Bacteria > Pseudomonadota > Gammaproteobacteria > Competibacterales > Competibacteraceae > JAVMKJ01. Next base: position 1,386 of record JAVMKJ010000141.1, on the reverse strand, counting down.
TGTCGTCGCCGTCGCGGGTCGGCTGGTGCAAGTCCGGGCGGATCCGCCGCACGTCCAAGGTTCCGGCTATGTTCGGCGGTCGGTGTGGGGCCTGATCCAGATCAGCCCCCCGGTTTCGCCGGCGAGTGGGCCGTGCTTGGCCGGAGCCGGGCGTAGCATGGCCTTCAGGAGTTGAGTATCCGCCGTCCAATAGGGCACGTACCACTCCCGATCCACATCCAGGATCAGCACCTGTCCGGCGCGGGCGTCGTAGGCCCCGATGGGCGAGACATGCGGCCCATCCCAATCCCCCGTCACCACGCCCTGATTGAAATAAACCAGAATGACATCGCGGTCGGACGCCTCGTTGTCGGAAAGAATCTGGCGCAGTCGCGCCAAGGTCTCGGGACGGTCGTCCGCCGGTCGGATGACCTCGACGCCGTAGTCGCGCAACTGGAAGCGCGCCAGGCTTTTCTTCACGAGGGCGACCAACCCGTCAAACGTGACGCCACTCCCCCCCTCGGCCACCTGTTTCGTCCACTTCGCCCGACTCATCTTTTCGAGCAAGATGGACTGGGTGACGAGCCGCTGGTCGGACCGGGCCGGCAGTCCCCGCAGCGCATTCAGCACCATGGCCAGGCTGGCGAGCGAGCAGGCGCTGGAGGTCTGTTGCGGTACGTAAAAGGGGCTGAGTTTCCAGTAATCGGGGGCCGGCGCGGTGCGGAGATGCTCGGTCTGCTGGGTGATCGGCACGGCCTCCGGTCCGAGCTTGGGTTTGCCCTCAAAGGCGACGGTGGGGGCGGCCCCCAGTCCGGCCAGCACCAAGGTTGTCAGGAGGAAACCACGCATGGGATTCTTATGCTGATGGGATAAGCTGTAACGCAATTGACTATAGGATAACTCATGGCCTCTCGTAACGTGGAAAAACAGTGCCGCCCGCGTCCGAGCGCGCGGGGACTGGCGCACGGGCAGGGCTGGGTCACCCCCGAACAGGCCGAGGCGATTCGGCGGATCATGACGGAGCGGGATGGGAATGCGCCCCACGAGCCGCTGGGCCAGCAGCGGGCACCTGAAACCTGTTTCGGTCAGAACCCGGCCTGACCGCGCCGGCCGACCTCATCCAGCAAGGAGTCCAACCGATCGCGCAGCGCCGTGAGTTGCAAGGGGGTGAGTAGGTTCAGCAGGACGTCGTCGCACGGATTCACCAGCCACCTCCGGCGATCGCCTCGTACTCGGCCAAGGGACGCAACAACACCGGGGCCGGTGACCGGTCAGCGGCTGATGGGGCGTTGCTCGCCGCGCTCCCGTCGGCCGGCGCACCCACGATTCCGGCCAAGTGGGCCGGGTCGATCGCCCGCTGCAACCGATCCAACGGCGGCTCGCCGGTGGTCCCGTGAATCCGCACGT
>JAVMKJ010000140.1:0-3275 GCA_031732855.1 Candidatus Competibacter sp. | reverse complement strand
GCCGCGGATCCAGACTCTGCGGATCGAACCGGAACGGTTGGAGCGGCTGGCGGATCGTTGTCGCGCCACCGGGGCGACGATACACGGCGCGATCAGCGCCGCTCAACTGCTGGCCGTGCGCCGGGCATTCGGCGACGCCGAACCCCATACCCTGGGTCTGACCACCCCCGCCGATTTGCGAGCATACTTGCCGGAGCATCCGGGCGACGATACCCCACTCCTGTGCGCCACCATGGTCACCAGCGTCTACCGGGTCGAACCGGATGAGGATTTCTGGGCGTTGGCCCGAGCGGTGTCGAACGACATCAAACGCCAGTTGCAGCGCGGCGACGGGCACCTCTTTTTCGATCTGTTTCCGCCGCTCGCCGAGTTTCCGGCAACCCCGGACGGCATCGCCGCCTTCGCGCGGATGATGGAAAACGTGCCGCAGGTGTCCATGGCCAGCAATGTGGGGCGCCTGGCACCACTGCCCGGCCCCACCCCATTTCAGGTCGAGGCGCTGTCCTTCGCCCTGTGCCCGATGCTGAGCCACGTGCTGTTCACCGCCGTCAGTACTTTTCAGGGCCGGATGACTCTGAACGTCAACTTCGACGCGGCCCGCCTGCCGATGGAACGGGCCACCGCCATCGTTACCGATCTGGGAGCTGCCTTGGCGCGCGCCGCCGATTGATATCGTTTTCCCACCACTCCCCTCACTCTCAGAGGCGTTTTTGTACAGCCTCTAGGCTTCTAAATCATTGAAAATAAAGCCCTCACCCCCAGCCCCTCTCCCACGGGGAGAGGGGAGTTTTTGTACAGTCTCTCAGTCCCTCGCCCGCAAGGGGGAGAGAGGAGCATTGTTCACGCCGAACCCGTCAGCCGTTCCCGCGCTTCCCGATACTTGGCGGCGGTCCGGGCCACGATCCCGGCCGGCAGTTCCGGTCCCGGCGGCTGCTTGTCCCAATCCAGCGTTTCCAGATAATCCCGCACGAACTGCTTGTCGAAGCTGGGCGGATTCACGCCGGGCTGGTACCGATCCGCCGGCCAAAAGCGCGAGGAGTCCGGCGTCAGCACCTCGTCCATCAGGACCAGTTGTCCCTGCTCGTCCAAGCCGAATTCAAACTTGGTGTCGGCGATGATGAGTCCTCGCGCCAGGGCATACTCCGCCGCTTCCCGATAAATGCGCAAGCTGACTGTTCTTACCCGCTCCGCCAGTTCCCCCCCGATAACCGCGGCAATAGCGTCGAAGCTCACGTTCTCGTCGTGCGCGCCCAGCGCCGCCTTGGTGGACGGAGTGAAAATCGGTTCCGGCAAGCGGTCGGCCAGCCTCAATCTCTCCGGCAGGCGAATGCCGCAGACCCCGCCGGTCCGCTGGTAATCCTTCCAGCCCGAACCGATCAGATAGCCGCGCACGATGGCTTCCACCGGCAGCCCCTTCAAACGCCGCGCCACCACCGCGCGGCCAGCCACACGGGCGCGTTCGGCCGGGTCGGGCAGCACCTCATCCAGAGTCTTCCCGGCCAGTTGCAGGTGGTTGGGCACGAGGTGGCGGGTACGGGCGAACCAGAAATTGGAAACCGCCGTCAGCACCGCGCCCTTGCCGGGAATCACCGTAGGCAAAATCACGTCAAAAGCGGAGAGCCGGTCGCTGGCCACCATCAACAAATGCTGGTCGTCCACCGCGTACAGATCGCGGACCTTACCGCGATAGATCAGCGGCAAACTCTCAATATCGGGCGCGGCGACAGGGGATGCGGACATGGACGGAACCCTCCTCATGAGTGAAACGGACAAGACGCCGCGCATTGTAATACCGTTCTCCGCGCATCCCGCACCCACCCCCAAAGACGCCGAGCCTTCGGCACGCTCGATCTCACCGCCGAACCTCTCTTCGCGTCTTCTCCGCTGTTTGGCTCTTGCGTCGGCTATTGATCGCTACAACAACCCAAATTATTATCATCAAGCAAACCGCTATCCGGGCGTTGGGTCATGAGAACCCTACAGATCACGCTGGACGATGAGCTGGACAACGCCGTCGTTCGGGCGGCCGGCCGGCTCGATCAATCCCGTTCGACCTTCGACCTTTACCCGAGACGCTTTCCGCGCGGCCTTGGCCAAAATGAACCAGGTCAAAACCGCGTTGCTGTTTGCCTTGGGTTTTTTAGCGGGCTGACGTATCAAAACCTTTCTTCTTCATCTCGTTATCGGATATAGCGGCGGCCTGGATTCCCACGTTCTGCTGCATCTCCTGGCGACGCACCGCGACCGCTGGCCGGAACGGACCTTGGAAGCGATCCATGTCGATCACGGCCTGCAAGCCGCTTCCGTCACTTGGGGCGAGCATTGCGCCCGCGTCTGCCGGGAACTGAACGTGCCGTTCCGGGTGTTGAAGGTCGACGCCCGCCCCGAAGCCGGCGAAAGTCCCGAAGCCGCCGCGCGCCGCGCCCGCTACGCCGCGCTCGCCGCCGAACTGGACTTCGGCGCCGCCCTGCTTACCGCCCACCACCGCGACGATCAGGCGGAAACCTTGTTGCTGCAACTGCTGCGCGGCGCGGGACCGCGCGGACTGGCGGCGATGCCGGCCGCCAGCCACCTCGGCCAAGGCTGGCTGCTGCGGCCGTTTTTGGACATCGACCGCGCCGAACTGCTGGCCTACGCCCGCGAACACGGCCTGCGCTGGATCGAGGACGCCAGCAACCAGGACACCGGCTTCGACCGCAACTATCTGCGCCATCGCATCCTGCCGTTGCTCCGGGAACGCTGGCCCGCCGCGAATCGAACGCTGGCCCGCTCCGCCTGGCTGTGCGCCGAAACCGCCGATTGGCTGGATGTCGAGGCCGCAACCGATCTCGCGCGCGCCGCGACCGAACGACCGGATGCGTTGTCCGTCCCGGCCCTGCGCGCACTCAACGAAGTTCGCCAGCGCAATCTGCTGCGCTACTGGCTGCGACAACTCGAATTGCCCGCGCCCGACGCCCGGCAGTTGCGGCATCTTCTCCACGATGTCCTGGCCGCCGCCGGCGACCGCAATCCGTGCATCCGCTGGCCCGGCGCGGAAGTCCGGCGCTATCGCGACCGGCTGTACGCGATGCCGCCGCCAAAACCGCACGACCCCCGGCAGACCATTATCTGGCGATCCACCGCCGAGGGCTGGCCACTGCTGGATTTGCCGGGTGTCGGCCAGTTGCGGATGCGAGAGGCGATTGGAAGGGGACTCCGTTCCGAGATACTGGCCGGAGGTTCGCTGATCGTCGGTTTCCGCCAGGGCGGGGAACGTTTCCGGCCGGTGGGTCGCG
>JAVMKJ010000139.1:0-17051 GCA_031732855.1 Candidatus Competibacter sp. | reverse complement strand
TCTTCACCACCTCGGCCAGCAGTTCGTCGGTGTGCAGGCTGCCCTTCATCAGGGTCTGCGCCTCGCCGGCAAGCACCAGGGATACCGCCACCTCGGCGGACTGGTGGCTGTGTTCGGTGGACACCAGCCGATAGGGCGAGATATCCAGGTTTTCCCGTTCGGCCAAGGCCCGGATTTTACCCTCCGGTCCCACCAGGATCGGCGCGATCAGGTGGCGTTCGGCCGCCTCGACCGCGCCGAGCAAGGCGTCGGCACTACAGGGATGCACGACGGCGCAGCCCAGGGCGGGTAAACCCTCGCAGGCCCGCAGCAGTTCCAGATACCGATCCTCGTGGCGCACCTGGACCTTGGGTAAATCCCTGACCGGATAGCGCATTTTCACCTTGGCGGCGATCACCTCGGCCAGACCGGTCGCGATTTCCGCGCCCGTCGGATCGGTCGCCCGGCAGTCGAGCACCACCACACCGGTCTCCGGCCGCTTCTCCGCGACCGTCACCGTGGCGATAACCGGCACGCCGACCGCCACCGCCCGGTGCAGGCGGACATCGATATGCCGGGCGATCGAACCGAGTCCCGGCAATCGGGTGCCGGCCAGGGTCGCGAACAGGGTCGCCGCCCAGCCGGTCTGACCGCCGCCCTGCCCGAACATCGAGGTATCCGCCGGGCCCGGATCCAGGTCGATCAGGTTCAGATTGCCGGTGATCACCGCCAGCGCCTCGATGCCTTCCTGGTCCAGCGCCCGCGTCAGACTGGCCCGGTCACCGACCTGAATCTCGTCGAACGTCTTGTTTTCAATCATGTCGGTCATGCGTGAGGTCTCCCGCTGTCAATTGCTTTGTCCATGAAAGGAACCGGATCCTGGCTCCCCGTTGTTTTGTTATGAATCCCGACCATAATTCTAAGGATGCGAACCATTCCGCCACGGTAAACGGTCTTCCTAGCAACCCCAACCATGGAATGATGGGCTCGCGGCCGTTCGGGACCGGCGAAGTTCAAAGAGTCAGGATCCATGGTGCTCCGCCTACTACAAACCCTGTTTTCAGCAACGCCCAACCCATCGGGCAAATTCGACGCGGCCCTGATTCGAGGCGCGATCGAACGAGTGGTGGACGGCACCGACCCTCGTCTGCGCATGGCACGCCAGTATCGCAAAAAACTGTGGACCGCCGTGGAGCACACGATCGAATACGTGATCGAACTGGTCGACGCTCTGCCGCCACCGGTCGAGATCGGCAGACACGGTTTTACGGCCGATCCACGGTTGCGCGCGTTCTTTGCCTCTCCCCGGCATCTGCAGGAAACCCTGAGTTTCGGCCCGGACCTGCACCGCTACCGCCAGCGAATCAACGGCGCGCTACCGATGGATTTGTATGCCGTTCTGCGCATGGAGCGAGTCGAAAAAACCGTTCTCGGCGTCGCCCTGGAAGGCAATATGATCCGCCGGGACGTACCCCAGACCATCGTCAACTTTCACCAGCACCGGCTCGCCTTCCTGGCCGGCAGCGAGACCAAAACCCGGCGCGAGATCAAGAAACGGGCATTCGATTATCTGATCGAGACGGCCCTGGAACGCCTGGTTTCCGCTCGCTCCCAAAAACAACAGCTCGAACAGCAACAGCGGCAATTGCTCCAGAAAAAAACCAAACTCCTGAAAGGAGCGAACGTCGCGCTGGACCCGCTGCTGGACCCGCATGTCTCGGCCCTGAGCAACCCGGTCGCCATCGACCGGCGACTCCGTGAAATCGAAGCCGAGTTGACCCGGATTCGCGCCGATTCGGCCACGATCGACGACCATCTCGCGAAAGTGGTGGCCACCTTGCGCGAACCCGAAAAACATCTGCGCCTGAGTCGGATCTCGCTGACCCTGGACCATATGAACGTCAAGGTATCCCAAGACTCGTCCCGTAATGCCAACACGCTGAGCTTCGACGAAGTTCTGCTCGGGAAAAACCGTCGGATCATCACGCTCCTCATCCACTTTCCAAGCGGCGAAATCCTGCCGCAGCCGGATTTTTTCGACGAGGCGAACCGCCTGCTTTATCTGGGCGGTCAACCCAGGCTCACCACCATCTGACCCGACGCCAGCCGGTGGGCATGGCGGGTGGTTTCCGGCAAGCGGTAGCGGGTACAACAACCCATGACGTATTCCAGGGCCGTTTCCAGGCCGATCCGGTGGCCGGACGAGACGTAAAGCGGCTTGACGCCGGGACGGGTCCGCAACACCGCGCCGACGATTTCCCCATCCGCCCGCAGCGGCGTCCACGCTCCCCGAAGATTGGGTGGTTCCCCATGCGTCCCGCACAGCCGGGTCTTGGCGACTCCAATTGAGGGAAGATCGACCAACAGGCCGAGATGGCTGGCGATGCCCAACCGGCGCGGATGGGCGACGCCCTGCCCGTCGCACAGCAGCAAATCCGGCGGCTCGCGCAACCGCTCCAATGCATCCAGCACCGCCGGCAGCTCGCGGAACGACAGCAGACCGGGTACGTAGGGAAACTCGGTCGGACGGCGGGCGATGGCGGTTCCCAGCAAATCCAGTTCGGGATAGCGCAACACCGCCACCGCCGCGCGGGTCACGGCTCCATCCCCCTCGAAGCCCACATCCACCCCCGCCACCCGCCGCACCGGCCCCAGTCGGTCCTCGAGTACCAGATGCGCGCGCAACTCCCGCTGCAGGGCCATTGCCTCGGAAGGACCGAGATTCCAGGGATGCGAGAATTGTGTTTTCATGCTTCAAGTTTATCCGTCGTCCCGGCGCGGTTAAACTGACGGCCTTTTCGCAACCCGGTCTCGGCAGGCACACCATGCGGCAACTCAAACTCGGCATCCCCAAGGGCAGTCTGGAAGCGTCCACCATCGCGCTGTTCGGTCAGGCCGGCTGGACCATCAGCCCCCACAGCCGCAACTACTTTCCCACCATCAACGACCCCGAAATCAGTTGCGCGCTGGTGCGCTCGCAGGAAATGGCGCCCTACGTCGCCAACGGCACCCTGGACGCGGGGCTGACCGGACTGGACTGGATTCTGGAAACCGAGGCCGACGTGGCGCAAATCGCGGAACTCAGCTACTCGAAAAGCTCCGACCAGCCGGCCCGCTGGGTGCTGATCGTGCGCGGCGATTCCCCGATCGGTTCGCTGCACGATCTGGCTGGCAAGCGCATCGCCACCGAACTGGTCGGCTTCACCCAACGCTATCTGGCCGAGCGCGGCATCGACGCCGCCGTCGAGTTTTCCTGGGGCGCGACCGAGGCCAAGGTAGTCGAGGGGCTGGTGGACGCGGCGGTGGAAATCACCGAAACCGGCAGCACCATCCGCGCCCATGGCCTGCGGATCGTCTGCGACCTGCTGCACACCACCACCCGCCTGATCGCCAACCACGTCGCGCTGGCCGATCCCTGGAAGCAGGCCAAGATCGAGCAAATCGCCCTGCTCGCCCGCGCGGCGCTGGCCGCCCGCAACAAGGTGGCGCTGAAGATGAACGTCCCGGCGGCGCAACTGGACCCGGTGGTTCGCCTGCTGCCCAGCCTGCACGCGCCCACCGTCAGCCATCTCTACGACCGCGAGTGGCTGGCGCTGGAGACCGTGGTGGACAGCGAACGGGTGCGCGACCTGATCCCCCGCCTGACCGCCGCTGGCGCCCAAGGCATTCTCGAGTATGAACTGAAGAAAATACTCTGATCTCCCAACCGTCGTTTCAAGATTAATATTTATTTATTTTCAAATACTTTTAATCAATACTCGAATAACGGGCACGGACGGTGCGTTGCCGGTACCCCTCAAATATCGCTAAACTTCAAACATTCGCCCGACACCGCCGCTGTCGGGTTCGCCTGATCTCCAACCCGATTTCGCCATACGGAGCCCTTCATGGCCCTGGAACGCACTCTGTCCATCATCAAGCCCGGCGCGGTCCGCCGGAATATCGTCGGCCAGATTATCAGTCGCTTCGAGAGTTCCGGCTTGCGCGTCGCTGCGGCTCGGATGCTTCGGCTGAACCAAGAGCAAGCCGAACAATTCTACGCCGTCCATCGCGAGCGCCCGTTCTATTCTCAACTGGTGGCCTACATGACCGAAGGCCCCATCCTGGTGATGGTGCTGGAAGGCGAGGACGCCATCGCCCGAAACCGCGCGATCATGGGCTCGACCGATCCCCAAAAAGCCACGCCCGGCACGATTCGCTTCGATCTGGGCAAAAACACCACCCGCAATACCGTACACGGCTCCGATGCACCAGAAACCGCCGCGGCCGAAATCGCCTTTTTCTTCAAGCCCGAGGATATCTGTCCGCGTCATGAGTGAACTGGCCAATGGCCCCGTCACCCTTCCAGAAACCGGCAAGGTTAATCTGCTCGATCTGAGCCGCCGCGACCTGGAGGCGTTCTTCGTCTCTCTGGACGAGAAACCCTTCCGCGCCGTTCAGGTCATGAAGTGGATTTACCACGAGGGCGTCACCGACTTCGCCGTCATGACCAATCTGAGCAAGGTCCTGCGGGAACGGTTGGCCGAGCACGCCGAAATTCGCCCGCCCGAAGTGGTGCTCGATCGGGCTTCGCGGGACGGTTCCCGCAAGTGGCTGATCCAGGTGGACAGCGGCAATTGCATCGAATCGGTGTTCATCCCCGAGCCGGACCGCGGTACGCTATGCGTGTCCTCGCAGATCGGCTGCCCGCTCGATTGCTCGTTTTGCGCCACCGCCCAGCAGGGCTTCAACCGCAACCTGACCGTCGCCGAAATCATCGGTCAGGTCTGGCAAGCCAGCCGGTTGCTGGGCGACGAACGCAACGGGAATCGGATCATCACCAACATCGTGCTGATGGGCATGGGCGAACCCCTGCTGAACTTCGCCAACGTGGTGAAGGCGACCGACCTGATGCAGGACGACCTCGGCTTCGGCATCTCCAAGCGTCGCGTCACCCTCAGCACCGCCGGCGTGGTCCCGGCGCTGTACCGGCTCCGGGAAGTCTCCGAAGTCAGCCTGGCGATCTCCCTGCACGCGCCCGACGACGAACTACGCAACCAACTGGTGCCGCTGAACCGCAAATACCCCATCGCCGAACTGCTGGCGGCCTGCCGGCACTACATCGCCGACAAACCGCACCGCCGCATCACCTGGGAATACGTGCTGCTGGACGGCGTGAACGACTCCGAGGCGCACGCCCGCGCGCTGGTGGCCCTCATCGGGGATATTCCGTCCAAGGTCAATCTGATACCGTTCAATCCGTTTCCAGGCACGCGCTACCGCCGCTCCGGACCGGCCGCCATCGCCCGCTTCCAGGCGGTGCTGATGGCTCACGACCTGACCGCGGTGACCCGCAAGACCCGCGGCGGCGACATCGCGGCCGCCTGCGGCCAACTGGCCGGCCAGGTTCAGGCCCGCGGCCACCGGCTGGAACCCGTGGCGCGCATCGCCAGTTAAGGTGAAATCCGCCATGAGGCCAACGACCCTTCCGCCCGTCCTGATCCTGGTCCTGTTGCTGGCCGCCTGCGCCAGTACCCGTGAACGCGAGTTCAGCGACAACGTCGCGGAGGCCAACTTCAAGCTGGGCATCGGCTACATGCAGTCCGGCCATTTTGAAGTGGCCGCGGAAAAGCTGTTGAAAGCGCTGCAATTCAAGGATGACTACCCAGAAGCCCACAACGCCATCGCCGTCCTCTACGAGGAAATCCGCGAGTACAATCCCGCCGAGATCCACTACAAACGGGCGATCGAACTCAAGCCCGACTACACCCTGGCGAAACTGAACTATGCCCGATTCCTGTGCACGCGCGAGCCAACCCGCGTTGCCGAAGGCGAAAGCGAACTCCAGAGGATCGCCACCGACCCGGTCAACGCCGGCGCCACCGCCGCCGAGGCCTATGTCGCCCTGGCCGTCTGCGTCCGCAAGCGCGACGATACCGCCCAGGCCGAAACCTGGTTGCGCAAGGCCCTGGACAGCAATCCCAATAACACCATCGCGTTGTACGAACTGTCCCAGATCAGCCAGATTCAGGGCAAGACGCTGCAAGGCCGCGCCTTTCTGCAGCGCTACCACGCCCAGACCCGCCCAACCCCCCAGAGTCTGTGGCTGGGCATCACCCTGGAAACCGCCCAGGACGGCGACCCGCAACTGCGCCGGGAATACGGTATGTTGCTGCTATCCCAATTCCCGAATTCCGACGAAGCCCGCCGCCTGAAGAAGCCGGAATGAGTATGTTCAACGAGAGCGTCTCCGATTTCACCCCCCCGTCCGAAACCCCCGACGCGAGCGCCGAATCGCTCGGTGTCTGGCTGGCCCGGATCCGCGCTGGCTACGGCGCCGAGCAGCGCGACGTCGCCCGCCATCTCCGGCTGAACCCAGCCATCATCCAGGCCCTCGAGGCCGATGACTTCGCCCGCCTGGGTCCGCCGGTGTTCGTCCGCGGCTATCTCAGCCGCTATGCCCAACTTCTGAACCTGCCGGAACAGACGGTGCTGGAACGTTTCCGGCTGCAATCGGGCCCCAGCCTGGAGCCGCCCCCGCTGAAAGTCGTGCATCCGCTCCAGCGACAAACCCGGATCCGGGACTTGCGCGGCCTGTTCTATCTGATCCTGGTGGCTGGCATCGGTTGGACCGCCGTGCAGCACCTGGGCGATCTCGATCCCGGCCGGCTGATCGCGCTATGGCCGGGCGGCGCGCGCAACGCCGGCGGCCCGACCGCCGGCTCCCCGGTAACCACCACTCAGGTTCAATATCCGTTTCAGTCCGCGCCCGCCGAGGAAGCAAACCAGCCCCCGGCTCCGCCGCCCGCCAACGAACCGGCTCCCGCGACCAAGCCCGAACCCGCTCCGCCGCCGGCCATGGTTGCCCTGCAAACGCCATCTCCGGTCGCGCCGGCTTCCCTGCTGGAACGCGCGCCGTTTCCGTCGGCGTCCGGGGTCGGAGCCTCCACCGCCGCGTCCGTGCCCCTGCTTGCGGGTTCACCCCTCGAAGCGGGCGACCAGAGCGTGGTCATGGAAACCGGCGGGGGCGCCAGGCTCTTGCTGGAATTCAGCAACGACTGCTGGGTCGAGGTGAAGGATGCTCAGGGCAACGTACTCGCCAGCGGCCTGATGAAGGCCAACAGCACCCGAACCCTCTCAGGGCCGGCGCCCTTCAAGGTGACGTTGGGCAACGCGCCCGCCGCTCGCATCGTCCTGGACAACCGGCTGGTTGATGCGGCGGTTTACGTTCCCCGGCGCGGTACCGTCAGCCGCTTCACCCTGGATCGCGGCCAACCCTGATTCCCTCGCGCCACGACCGCGGTGGAAGCGGTCGCGGCGCCTCCAGCCCCATCATCCGGACCCGAACCCATGTCCAAGCAGTACCAGGCCATCCGCGGCATGAACGACATTCTGCCGAGCGAATCGGCGCTGTGGCAAACGCTTGAAACGACCGTCCGCGAAGTGCTCGCCGCCTACGGCTACCACGAAATCCGCCTGCCGATCGTCGAAAAAACCGAATTGTTCGCCCGCTCGATCGGCGAGATCACCGACATCGTCGAGAAGGAGATGTACACCTTCGCCGACCGCAACGGCGAAAGCGTGACCCTGCGCCCCGAGGGCACCGCCGGCTGCGCGCGCGCCTGCCTCGAACACGGCCTGTTGCACAACCAGACCCAGCGACTGTGGTACGCGGGGCCGATGTTTCGCTACGAAAAACCCCAGAAGGGTCGCTACCGCCAGTTCCACCAGGTCGGCGCCGAGGCCTACGGCATGGCGGGGCCCGACATCGACGCCGAACTGATCTGCCTGTCGGCCCGGCTGTGGCGGCGACTCGGAATTCGCGACGTCGCCCTCCAACTCAATTCGCTCGGCTCCAGCACCGCCCGCGCCGCCTACCACGACCGGCTGGTGGCCTATTTCGAAAGCCGGCGCGCGGAACTGGACGAGGACAGCCAGCGCCGGCTGTACGCCAATCCCTTGCGCATTCTGGACAGCAAGAACCCGGCGATGCGAATGGTGGTGGCGGAAGCCCCGTCGTTGCCGGACCATCTCGATCCCGAGTCCCGAGTCCATTTCGAGGAACTCCGGGCATTGCTGGAATCCGCCGGCATCGCCTACCAGATCAATCCGCGACTGGTGCGCGGCCTGGATTACTATTGCAAAACCGTGTTCGAATGGGTCACCGACACCCTCGGCGCCCAAGGCACGGTCTGTGCCGGCGGCCGCTACGACGGCCTGATCGAGCAGCTCGGCGGCCAGCCGGTGCCCGGTGTCGGCTTCGCGATGGGCCTGGAACGACTGGTCGCCATGTTGGCCGCCACCGGCCATTCGGGCGCCGATCCAATCCCGCACGTGTTCCTCATCACGGCCGGCGAAGCAGCCCGGCGGCGCGGGCTGGCGCTGGCCGAACGACTGCGCGACCAGGTGCCGGAACTGCGGTTGCGAATGAACTGCGGCGGCGGCGGTTTCAAGGCCCAGTTCCGCCGCGCCGATCACAGCGGCGCCCGCTTCGCGCTGATTTTCGGCGAGGATGAAGCCGGCGCCGGCACCGTCGCCATCAAACCGTTGCGCGAGGCCCAGGGCGAACAAATCACCCTGCCGCAGGACCAGGCGGGCGCCTGGCTGCGCGCGGCGGCGCTGGGCGAGACTTCCTAACCCATCGAACAGGACGCCAGAGGACACAAGCCGATGGAACAATACACCGACGACGAACGCGTCGAGGATCTCAAGAAGTGGTGGAAGGAAAACGGCACCAGCATCATCGCCGGCATCGTGCTCGGGGTGATCGCCATTTTCGGCTGGCAATACTGGGGTTCCCATCGCAACGTCCAGGCGGAAAAAGCCTCGCTGGCCTACGACGCCTTCGTCGTGGCGGCGGAACAACCCGATGCCGGGCAGGCCCGCCAGCGCGGGCAGGTCTTGCTGGCCGACTTCCCGAATTCCGCCTATGCCGCTCTGGCGGCGCTGCGGCTGGCCAAGCTGGAGGTCGACGGCGGCGACACCGCCGCGGCGATCCAGCAGCTGGAATGGGTCATCGGCAACGCCAGACTCGATGAGTTCAAGGATATCGCCCGGCTGCGACTGGCGCGCGTCCTGCTCGCCGCCGGCCGGCCGGCCGATGCCGAGAAGCTGATGGATCGCGTGGCCACTCCCAGCCTGACCGCCGAGCGCGAGGAACTGAAAGGCGACGTGCATCTGGCCGGCAACGATCCCGCCGGTGCCCGGACCGCCTATACCGCCGCCCTGGCGGCGGGCGGCGACAATCCGCTGTTGCAGTTCAAGATCGACAATCTGGCCGCCCCCACCGCCGACACGGTCGTCCCCGCGCCGGCCGAACCGCCCCCGGCCGCGCCGGCGCCCGAACCCGCCAAGCCCGCGACCGCCGAAACCGCGCCGCCCCCGGCCGCGCCGGCGCCCGAACCCGCCACCGACCAGGAAACGGCCACTGCCCCGACTCCATCCGCCCCCACCTCAGGTCAATGATCATGAGCCGCCGCGCACTCCCCTATCTGCTGCTGGTCCTGAGCGCCGGCTGTAGCTGGTTCAGTTCCGACAACTCCATCCCGCCGGCCGAGTTGAAAACCATCGCCCAACCGGTCGGCGTCCAGCAACTCTGGGAAACCCGGGTGGGCACGGGCGCGAAGGAACGGTTCATCCGGCTGGTTCCGGCGCTGGCGGACGGACGGATTTACGCGGCCAGCACCGACGGCACGGTCATGGCTCTGGACGCGCTCGGCGGCCAGCGGCTGTGGGAAACCGCCACCCAACTGTCCATCACCGGCGGCGTCGGTCTGAGCGACGGCGGGCTGGTGCTGGTCGGCACCGGCAAGGGCCAGGTGGTCGCGCTGCGGCAGGAGAACGGCCAGGAGGTCTGGCGCGCGCAGGTTTCCAGCGAGGTGCTGGCCCCGCCGCGCGCCGCTGGCGGCGTGGTGGTCGTCCGCACGGGCGACGGCAAATTCACCGGCCTCAACGCCGATTCAGGCGAACGGCGCTGGGTCTACGTCCACGCCATGCCCGCGCTCAGCCTGCGCGGCAGCGCCCCGCCGCTGGTGACCCGCGAACTCGTCATCGCCGGGCTGGATACCGGCAAACTGCTGGTCCTGTCGCTGGACAAGGGGTTGCCGCTCACCGAAAAAACCATCGCTCCGCCGCGCGGTCGCACCGAAATCGAGCGGCTGATCGACATCGACTCCGAACCCAAGGCGTTCGGCGACACGCTCTACCTGGCCGCCTACCACGGCAGCGTCGCCGCCATCGACATGCGCGGCGGTAACCTGCTGTGGAACCGCGATCTGTCCAGCTACGCCGGAATCGACGTCGACGCCCGGCAGGTCTACGTCAGCGACGATACCGGCGCCGTGCTGGCGCTGGACCGCCGCAACGGCGGGACGCTCTGGAAGCAACCCGAACTGACCGGCCGCCGCCTGTCCGCCCCGGTCGCGGCCGGGGACTATGTCGTGGTCGGCGACTACGAGGGCTACCTGCACTGGCTCGACAAGGACAGCGGCCGCATCGTCGGCCGGATCCGTGCCGGGGGCAAGGGCATCATCGCCCCGCCGGTCGCGGCCGGCAATACGATCTTCGTGCAAGACCGGAACGGCACGCTCGGCGCCTTCCGCGCCGGTGGATGAAGCGGAGAGCGACGAATAGCCAATAGCGAAGTGCCCGACTCGATTCTGCGCGTCGCCGTTCCGTCCCCCCCGTACCGGACCTTCGACTATCTGCCACCACCGGACTGCGATCCCGCGACCCTGCGGCCGGGAATGCGAGTAAGGGTTCCGTTCGGCCGGCGGCGCCTGGTCGGCTTCCTGCTCGAAGTCGGTGGTGATACCGCGTTCGATCCGACCGCGCTGCGCCCGGCCCAGGCGGTGCTCGACACCGAACCGGTGCTGCCCGCCGACGTGCTCGCGCTGCTGAGCTGGGGGCGGCGCTACTACCACCATCCTCCCGGCGAGGTCTTCGCCACCGCCCTGCCGGTGCTGCTGCGCCAGGGCGAACCGGCCGTTGCCCCCCGTCCATCGCCGGTGTGGCGTATTACGGCCGCGGGTCTGGCCGCGCTGGCAACCTCCGACGCGACGCGCCGCGCGCCCATCCAGCGCCGCTTGCTCGACCGTCTGGCCCAGTATCCCGTCGGCCTCGATGCCGAAACCCTGCGACCGGTAGCCCGCGACAGCGCCGCCGCCCTGCGGGCGTTGCGCGCCAAGGGCTGGGTGGAATCGGGCACATCGACCCCCCAAACGACGGCCGACCCAGCGTCCACCCTTCCCAACCTCCCCCCGGCGCCGAGCGTCGCGCAGGCGGAGGCCGTCGTCACCATAACGGCAGAATTGGACCATTTTGGGGTTTTTCTGCTCGAGGGCGTCACCGGCAGCGGCAAGACCGAGGTCTATCTGCGCCTGATCGAGGCGGTGCTGGCCCGCGGCCGACAGGCGCTGGTGCTGGTACCGGAAATCGGCCTGACCCCACAACTGCTGGCCCGGTTTCGGGAACGGTTGCCGGGACCGCTGGCGGTGCTGCACTCCGGCTTGGGCGACCGGGAACGGCTGAACGCCTGGCTGCTGGCGCGGGACGGCGGCGCACGGGTGGTGGTCGGCACGCGCTCGGCGGTGTTCGCCCCGTTGCGGTCGCCGGGCATTCTCATCGTCGACGAGGAGCACGATTCCTCCTTCAAGCAGCAGGACGGCTTCCGCTACCACGCCCGCGACCTGGCGGTGATCCGGGGCCAGCAACTCGGCGTCCCGGTGGTGCTGGGCTCGGCCACGCCGGCGCTGGAAAGTTGCCATAACGCACGGCGTGGCCGCTACCGACTCCTGAACCTGCCGGAACGGGTCGGCGGCGGCGGCGACCCCGGATTCGAAATTCTGGACGTGCGCCGCCAGCCGATGATCGAGGGGCTTTCCCGACCCCTGCTGGATCGGATACGGATTCACCTGGCCCGCGACGAACAGGTATTGCTGTTCCTCAACCGGCGCGGCTTCGCCCCGGTCCTGTTCTGTCACGAATGCGGCTGGCTGAGCCAGTGCCGGCACTGCGACGCCCGCATGACGCTGCATCTGGGCCGGCACCGGCTGATCTGCCACCATTGTGGCGACAACCGACCGGTGGATTCAGCCTGTCCCCTCTGCGGCAGCGTGGATTTGCGCGCTCTGGGTCAAGGCACCGAGCGCCTCGAAGCAGCGCTGCGACGCGAATTCCCCGACGCCGGCATCGCCCGCATCGATCGCGACAGCACCCGCCGGCGCGGCAGCCTGGAAACCCTGCTCGCGGACATTCACAACGGCGAACGCCGCCTGCTGATCGGTACCCAGATGCTGGCCAAGGGCCACCACTTTCCCGAGGTAACCCTGGTCGGCATCGTGGACGCCGATCAGGGGCTGTACGGAGTGGATTTCCGCTCCAGCGAACGGATGGCGCAGCTGATCCTGCAAGTGGCCGGACGGGCCGGGCGAGCGGAAAAGCCGGGGACTGTAATCATTCAAACCCATCACCCCGACCATCCGCTGCTGCGTACCCTGGTGACCCAAGGTTATCCGGCCTTTGCGGCGGCGGCTCTGGAGGAGCGGCGGGCGGCGGCGCTACCTCCCTTCGCGCATCAGGCGCTGCTCCGAGCCGAAGCCGCCACCGCGGCACAGGCCACCGCTTTCCTGCGAGCCGCGCGAGTGCTGGCGGAACCCATCGCCGACGGCCTGGAACTGCTGGGACCCGCCCCCGCGCCGATGGAGCGCCGCGCCGGCCGCTACCGAGCGCATCTGCTGATTCAGGCGACGCAGCGCCAGGCGCTGCATCGCTTCCTCGACCGCTGGGCCGGGCTGCTATGGACGGAGCGCGGGGATCGCCAGGTACGCTGGTCGCTGGATATCGACCCGATGGAACTGTATTGAATCCTCTTGCGAGGTTGGCGGGCTGCTGCTGTAATACAGTCATACATCACCTTGGAGGATTGCCCTCATGTTGACCGTGCGTCTGGATGAAACCACCGAGCGCCGTTTGGCGGAAGCCTGCCGCCAGATCGGCTGTAGCAAAAGCGAAGCCGTGAAGCAAAGTCTGGCGGCATGGCTGGAGCGGTTCGAGCCGCTGCCTGATCCCTATGAACTGGGCAAGGATTTGTTTGATGCCGGGGAACCGGCTACCCCCCCTCAAGATCCGCAACGACGGGCAATATGGGACTATTTACATGACAAATACCGTGCTCGTTGATTCAGGTTTCACCATCGCTCTGTTCGACCCTGACGATCCATTGCACGAGAGCGCCAAAAAGACCCTTTCCAACCTGAACGCACGTCTCAGGACGGTCTGGCCGGTCATCGTCGAAACCAGTTTCTTTCTGGGGCCAAAAGGCAAGGTTTCATTTCTGCGCTGGATCGAACGGGGCGCCATGATCGTTCGATCCATGGAAGTAACGGATCTCGATGCGCTGGTCGCCATTCTCAATCGCTACGCCGACCAGCGCATCGATCTGGCCGACGCCTGCCTGATCTGGCTGGCCGGGCAGGAAAAAACCCGCCGGGTGCTGACCACTGATCACCGCGATTTCAGCATCTATCGCACCCCGGACGGGCGCCCCTTCGAGCGGGTGTGGCCGGTCGATGAGGGTTGACCTTCCTTCCAGCGTCCCGGGCCGCGATCGTTCCAGGGACCGTGCTCCGGGCAAAATCGCCACCGTCGGGCGAGCAGTCCGCAGCCAAATTTCAAGAAATTGAAAAAATAACCAAACCCCGGAACCTTTACTTAACGGGAGAGGCGACTAGAATTTTGTGTGCTTGTGCGTTTTCCGCACAGCTACCCAACCAACCAACCACTAGAGGAAATGACGGGAATGGGCCATCCCGGGCAACCCGCATGGGAAGTTCGGCTCGCCGGCGGCACCCACCCAACCGCGAGTTAGGGCCCGTTCGCGCTCATGCCACCATCCACCCTTGTTCTTGGGAAATAACGATGCAACAAGATTTGGTTCACAAGGTAAAAAGCAATCCCAAATACCATGAACTGGTATCCAAACGCTCCAGTTTCAGTTGGTTCATGGCGATTCTGATGCTGGTGATCTACTACGGCTTCATCCTGATCATCGCCTATGCTCCCCAGTTTCTGGCCCAGCCGATCGGACCGGGCTGGACCATGACCATCGGCATTCCGATCGGGGTCGGGGTCATCGTCTCCGCGTTCGTTCTGACGGGTATCTTCATCAATCGCGCCAACACGGTGTTCGACGACCTGAACAACCAGATCAAGGAGGAAGTCCTATGAGATTGCTTCCCGTCACTCTCGCCACGCCCCTGTTGCTGCTGGCGGGCAGCGCCTTCGCCCAGCAGGCGGCTGCTCCCGCGGCCGCTCCCGTGGCGCAACAGGCGGCCCAAGCCGCCC
This sequence comes from Candidatus Competibacter sp., assembly GCA_031732855.1. Classification (GTDB taxonomy): domain Bacteria; phylum Pseudomonadota; class Gammaproteobacteria; order Competibacterales; family Competibacteraceae; genus JAVMKJ01. Next base: position 2,750 of record JAVMKJ010000139.1, on the reverse strand, counting down.
AGAAAGGACTCAATGTCCCGGCCATCGTCATGTTCCTGATCTTCGTGGCCATCACCTTGGGCATCACCTACTGGGCCGCGCAGCGCACCAAGACCGCCAAGGACTTCTACGCGGCGGGCGGCAGCCTCACCGGCATGCAGAACGGCTTCGCCATCGCCGGCGACTACATGTCGGCGGCCTCCTTCCTGGGTATCGCCGGCCTGGTGTACACGGCCGGCTTCGACGGGCTGATCTACTCGGTCGGCTGGCTGGTCGGCTGGCCGCTGATCATGTTCCTGATTGCGGAACAGCTCAAGAACCTGGGCAAATTCACCTTCGCCGATGTGATCACCTACCGATTGCAGCGGGTGCCCATGCGCACCCTGGCGGCGACCGGCACGATGGTGGTGGTCATCCTGTACCTGATCGGCCAGATGGTGGGCGCCGGCAAACTGATCCAAACCCTGTTCGGCCTGGAGTACACCTACGCCTGCGTCATCGTCGGCGTGCTGATGATCACCTACGTGATGTTCGGTGGCATGATCGCCACGTCCTGGGTGCAGATCATCAAGGCTTGCCTGCTGCTCGGCGGCGCGACCCTGATCGCCTTCCTGTGCCTGATGCAATTCGGTTTCAGCCCCGAGGAAATGTTCAAGCAGGCGACCATCGTGCGGGGTTCGGCGGAAGCCCCCAATTTGAAGATCATGGGACCGGGAACCCTGGTGACCAGCCCGATCGACGCCATTTCCCTGGGCATGGCGCTGATGTTCGGCACCGCCGGTCTGCCGCACATTCTGATGCGGTTCTTCACCGTGCCCGACGCCAAGCAGGCCCGCCGCTCGGTGTTCTACGCCACCGGCTTCATCGGTTATTTCTACATCCTGACCTTCATCATCGGCTTCAGCGCGATCGTCTTCATCACCAAGAATCCAGCCTTCCTGGATTCGGCGGGCAAGATCCTGAACGGCAGCAACATGGCCGCCATTCACACCTCGGCCTACGTGGGCGGCCCCTACATGCTGGGCTTCATTTCCGCCGTCGCCTTCGCCACCATCCTGGCGGTGGTGTCGGGCTTGACCCTGGCCGGCGCCTCGGCCATTTCCCACGACCTCTACGCCAACGTCTTCGCCCACGGCAGGGCCAACGAACAGCAGGAAGTGTTCGTGTCCAAGATCGCCACGGTCGGGCTGGGCATCATCGCCATCCTGCTCGGCATCGCCTTCGAGAAACAGAACGTGGCCTTCCTGGTCGGCTTGACCTTCGCGGTCGCCGCCAGCACCAACTTCCCGATCCTGTTCATGTCGATCTTCTGGTCCAAGATGACCACCCGCGGCGCGCTGATCGGCGGGGCCATCGGCCTGATCACGGCGGTGGTGCTGGTCATCATCGGCCCCACGGTCTGGGAAGAAGTATTGGGCTATCCCAAGGGCTCTGCGCTGTACCCCTCCAAGTATCCAGCCATCATCTCGGTGACTGCGGCATTCCTCGGTATCTGGATCTTCTCGCTCCTGGACAGCAGCGAACAGGCCAAGCAGGAACACGCGGCGTATGAAGCGCAGGATGTCCGCTGCCAGACCGGCATCGGCGCGGAAGGCGCGGCCAGTCATTGATCCGGCCCCGAACCGGCGGGCGGCGTTCCACAACGGAACGGCATCCTCCCGGCCGGTTTGAATCTGCTAAGATAAAACCTCCTCCGGCTTCCGCCGCGAGGGGGTTTTATTTTGACGCAACCGGACGGAGCAGCCGTGGCCACCCCCGACTACCTGGATCAAAAAACCTTCCTCGCGCACCTGTCCCCGTTCAGCCAGTTGCCCGAACCGGAACTGGAACGGCTCGCCAGGGAAATGACGGTCGGCCACTACCGCGCCGGCGAGGTGCTACTGAAGGCCGGAGAACGGCCGACCTGCCTTTACATCGTCATCGACGGCGCGGTCTGGGAGGTGGACCCGGATGAGCCCGTCCCGTCCGAGCCTTCCGAGGATGCCCTCGAACTCCCCGAGCGGCAGGACCGCTCGCTGTTGTGCGTGACCTCGTTCTACACGGCCGAGGATACCTTCGACGCCAAGGCGTTGCAGGAAGGCACCAGCAAGCGCAGTTTCAGGGTCGCCGAGCCCACCCGCTGTTTTCGCCTGCACCGGGATAGCTTTCTGCAAACCGTCCGGAATTATCCGGAGTTCGCCAAATTCTACAATCTCAGAATCTCGCAGCGGCTGGCGGCCCAGCGCGGCGCCGAGGACATGCGGGAACTGTCGGCGTTCACGGTCGCCAAGATTCGCGATGTCTACCTCCATCCGCCGATCTATGTATCCGCCGAAACTTCCATTCACGAAACCGCCCTGGCGATGAAGGCGAACAAGACCAACTCGGTCCTGGTCCTCTGCGACGACGAAATCGGCATCGTGACCGCCACCGATCTGCGGGAAGCCGCCATCATCCAGCGGCGGTCGCTGGATGCGGCGGTCGGCACGCTCGCCACGTACGACCTGATCGGCATGGCGCCGGACGACTTCCTGTTCAATGCCCTGTTGCGGATGACCCACCACAACATCAACCGGCTGGTGATCCGGGAAGGCGTTACCATTCACGGCATCCTCGAACAGATGGATCTGCTGAGCTATCTCTCCAACCACTCGCACCTGATCGCTCTGCAAATCGAGCGCGCGCAGTCCAAGGACGAGTTGAAATGGGCCAGCCACGATCTCGTCAACGTGGTCCGCGACCTGCACAACCAGGGCACCAAAATCCGCTACATCATGCAACTGGTGTCGGAG
>JAVMKJ010000138.1:0-17072 GCA_031732855.1 Candidatus Competibacter sp. | reverse complement strand
CCAATCGTCCCCACGTTCACGTGCGGCTTGCTGCGCTCAAACTTTTCTTTGGACACCGTACTCACTCCATCCGATTCAAATCTTCGGCAAAGGCTTCAGGATGCTTTCTTGATGACCGCCTCCGCGATGGTGGCGGGGGCTTCGTTATACTTGGCGAATTCCATGGAATAGGTCGCGCGGCCCTGGGTGGCCGAGCGCAGGTCGGTGGCGTAACCAAACATCTCGGCCAGCGGCACCTCGGCGCGAATGACCTTGCCCGACGGCGAATCGTCCATGCCCTGCAACATGCCGCGCCGGCGGTTGAGATCGCCCATCACGTCGCCCATGTACTCCTCGGGCGTGACCACTTCGACCTTCATGATCGGTTCCAGCAGCAGGGCGCCCGCCTTGAGGGCGCCGTCCTTGAACCCGATCGAGCCGGCGATCTTGAACGCCATTTCGCTGGAGTCCACTTCGTGGTAGGAGCCGTCGAAAATCGTGACCTTGACGTCCACCACCGGATAGCCGGCCAGCACGCCCTTCTCCATCTGCTCCTGCACGCCCTTGTCCACCGCCGGCACGTATTCCCGGGGCACCACGCCACCGACGATGCCGTTGACGAATTCGTAACCAGCGCCCGGCTCCTGCGGCTCCAACCGCAGCCAGACGTGGCCGTACTGGCCACGCCCGCCGGACTGACGCACGAACTTGCCTTCCTGCTCCACCATCTTGCGGATGGTCTCGCGGTAGGCGACGCGCGGCCTGCCGACGTTGGCGTCCACCTTGAACTCGCGCTTCAGGCGGTCGACGATGATTTCCAGGTGAAGTTCGCCCATGCCGGAGATGATGGTCTGGCCCGACTCCTGGTCGGTATGGACGCGGAACGAGGGATCTTCCTGCGCCAGCTTGCTCAGCGCGATGCCCATCTTTTCCTGATCGGCCTTGGTCTTGGGCTCGACCGCCACCGAAATCACCGGCTCGGGGAATTCCATCCGTTCCAGGGTGATGACGCTCCCGGAATCACACAGGGTATCGCCGGTGGTGACATCCTTCAACCCGACGCAGGCGGCGATGTCGCCGGCGCGGATTTCCTTGATTTCCTCGCGGCTGTTGGCGTGCATCTGCACCAGCCGGCCGATGCGCTCGCGCCGGCTCTTGATCGGGTTGTAGACCGTGTCGCCGGAATTGACCACGCCGGAGTAGCAACGAATGAAGGTCAGGGTGCCGACGAAGGGGTCGGTGGCGATTTTGAACGCCAGCGCGGCGAACGGCGCGTCGTCGTCGGCCCGCCGTTCGGCTTCGCTTTCGGCGGCGTCGTCCAGCACGCCCCTGACCGGCGGCTTGTCGACCGGCGACGGCAGGTAGCGAACGACCGCGTCCAGCATCGCCTGCACGCCCTTGTTCTTGAAAGCCGAACCGCACAGCGCCGGCACGATCTCGCCCCTGAGGGTGCGGGCGCGCAGTCCCGAGTTGATTTCATCCTCGCTGAGGGTGTGGCCTTCCAGGTACTTTTCCATCAGTTCGTCGGAGGCTTCGGCGGCGGCCTCGACCATCTTCTCGCGCCAGGCCTCGCAGTCTTCTCGCAGGTCGGCGGGAATGTCGGCGTACTCGAACTTCATGCCGAGGCTGTCCTCGTCCCAGCAGACGGCCTGCATCTTGACCAGGTCGACGACGCCCTTGAACTTGTCCTCGGCGCCGATGGGCAACTGGATCGGCACCGGATTGGCGCCCAAGCGGCTTTGGATCTGTTGCACCACCCGCAGGAAATCGGCGCCGGCGCGATCCATCTTGTTGACGAAGGCCAACCGCGGCACACCGTATTTGTTGGCCTGCCGCCAGACCGTTTCGGACTGCGGTTCCACTCCGCCCACGGCGCAGAACACCGCGCAGGCTCCATCCAGCACCCGCAGCGAACGCTCGACCTCGATGGTGAAGTCCACGTGACCGGGCGTGTCGATGATGTTGACGCGGTGCTCGTCGAACTGGCCGGCCATGCCATCCCAGAAGCAGGTGGTCGCGGCGGAGGTGATCGTAATGCCGCGCTCCTGCTCCTGCACCATCCAGTCCATGGTGGCGGCGCCATCGTGCACCTCGCCCAGCTTGTGGGAGACGCCCGTGTAGAACAGGATACGCTCGGTCACGGTCGTCTTGCCGGCATCGATGTGGGCCATGATGCCGAGGTTGCGATAGCGCTCGATGGGGGTTTTACGAGCCACGGCTCAGTCCTCGGAACTTACCAGCGATAATGGGCGAACGCCTTGTTGGCCTCCGCCATGCGATGCACGTCCTCGCGCTTCTTGACGGCGGCGCCACGGCTTTCGGCGGCGTCCAGCAGTTCGCCGGCCAGACGGCGGGCCATGGACTTCTCCCCGCGTTTGCGGGATGCATCGATGATCCAGCGCATGGCCAGGGTATTCCGGCGCACCGAGCGCACTTCCACCGGCACCTGATAGGTGGCGCCGCCGACCCGGCGGGACTTCACCTCGACCACCGGGCGGACGTTGTCCAGCGCCTGCTCCAGCAGGCCCATCGGGTTTTCCTTACCCTTCTCGGCCATGGCGTCGAGCGCGCCGTAAACGATCTTTTCAGCCACGGACTTCTTGCCGCGTTCCATGACCATGTTGACGAACTTGGCCAACATCTCGCTCCCATACTTGGGATCGGGGAGAGGGACGCGCTTGGGGACTTCTCTTCTTCTCGGCATAACCGCCTCAATCTCGATGTGCTGACGCGAAACTCAGGACTTGGGCCGCTTGGCGCCGTACTTGGAACGTCCCTGGCGGCGCTTGGTGACGCCGGAGGTGTCCAGACTGCCGCGAACGGTGTGGTAGCGCACGCCGGGCAGGTCCTTGACGCGACCGCCGCGGATCAGCACCACCGAGTGTTCCTGCAAATTGTGGCCTTCGCCGCCGATGTAGCTGGTCACTTCCTGGCCGTTGGTCAGGCGCACGCGCGCCACCTTGCGGAGGGCGGAATTGGGCTTCTTGGGCGTCGTGGTATAGACGCGGGTGCACACGCCGCGCTTCTGCGGGCAGCTTTCGAGCGCCGGCACGTTGCTTTTGGCTTTTTTGCTGACGCGCGGCTTGCGCACCAGCTGGTTGATTGTGGCCATTGCCCTCTACTCCTGGAGCTTTGAAATTCGGTCAACCCGGCAGCGGGCCTGCGCTGGTCGGACATCCGGGCCTGCAAAGAGGCGGAACTATAGGCAGGCAAGTCACTTATGTCAAGTTCGGTCCTTGCCCGTCACGCGGCCCTTCCCGGGCGCATCAGCGCGATCGTTGCCGGTCTGGTGGGTTACGGCGCGTAGAACGCCCGGTGGTGACCTCGGCATGGGTATAGGGGGCGCGCCTGACCCACCCTACGGCGGACCTAACCTTTCAGGCCAAAATGAGAATTGCCCGCGCATCGAATCGCGCGCGGCAAGCGATTCCCCGCTCTGATAAAATTAAAATAACATCGTGGCATTCCCGCGCCTTAAAGACGCTTTCGTCCAGGCGTTCAAACCATCCGCCCAACCCCGCGGCCACGATTTCAGAGTTCACGCAACCGAGCGGCAACAATGCAAGCCATGGAAATCCCGGGTTACACCATCGAACGCGAGCTGGGCAAAGGTGGCATGGCCACCGTTTATCTTGCCATTCAGGATCGACTGGCCCGTCAGGTTGCATTGAAAGTCATGAACCCCGCAATGGATACGGATAATAACTTCACCGAGCGGTTCATCAAGGAGGGGCGGATTATCGATCAGCTTCGACACCCACAAATCATTCCCCTATACGAATTCAACTATTACAAAAATTATTACTATTTTTCCATGGAGTTCATGCCCGGAGGAACGCTCCATCAACAGATCCAACAAGGACTCACGCCGGAACGCGCCGTAACCATCACCAAACTGATCGCCGAGGCGCTCGCCTATGCCCACCAGCGCGGCGTCATCCACCGGGATCTCAAGCCGCAGAACATTCTATTTCGCCAGGACGGTACTCCGGTGCTCAGCGATTTCGGCATCGCCAAGGTCCTGGATGCCGATGCCACCAACCTGACCGTGCTGGGAACGGTGATCGGCAGCCTGCAATACATGAGCCCGGAGCAGGCCCTCGGCGACACGCTCGATCCGCGTTCCGATCTATACAGCCTGGGCGTCTTGTTTTACGAGATGCTCACCGGGCGAATTCCGTATGAGGCGGGCGATATTTACAGTCTTTCCCTGATGCAGGACACCCGACCCCTTCCGGAATTGCCGCCGGAACTCGGCCGGCTTCAACCGATTTTGAACAAGCTGCTGGTCAGGAATCGAAACCGCCGTTTCGAGAGCGCCGAACGACTGATTCAAGCCATCGAACCGATCGATGGCGGTCAATTTTTTCGACCATCGAGCCGCAACGCGGTGCCGATCGTCGCTTCCGCCCCACCCAGACCCGAGACGCGGGCCGAGGCGCCCGTCCGCGCGACATGGCGGTTGGTGCTGGGCGGCTCCCTGCTGGCGGTGGCAGTAGCGATCGCCGTCGGCGGCTATTTCGCGGTTTTCCACCCCTCTCCGCGACCCGGTCCCGAGACCGGCATCGGGCCGGCGCAGCCATCGCGCGACACCGTGTCACCGCCACCGAACGAGATCCAGCGGCAACAGGCCAGGGAACTGCTGGCCCAGGCCCGCGCCCGCCAGCAGCATGGCGCCTTCGACGACAGCCTCGATCTGATCGAACAGGGGCTGCGGCTGGTACCCGGACAAGCCGATTTGCTGGCGTTGCGCGATCAGGTCAAAGTCCAGGCGGACAACCGGAATCGCATCGCGGGCCTGCTGCGGGATTGCGCGACGCGATTTCCCCTGGATCGTTTGACGGAGGCCCAGGGGGAAGCGGCGATGACCTGTTATGGCCCGATCCTCAGGCTCGATCCCGCCAACGTCGAAGCGCGGGCCTCGCTCGACCGGATTTACAACCAATACGCCGAGTGGGCCAACTCCGCCCTCTTGCGGGGCGATCCCGCCATGGCGGAAGACCATCTGGCGCGGCTGAGCCTGCTCAAACCCGATCACCCCCGGCTCCCCAGCCTGCGCCAGAATCTCCGGGCCAAGCGCGATCAACAGCGTCGGGAAGAGGAAGCCGCCCGCCGGCAGGCCACCACCGAAACCAAACCGCGGCGCGAGGAGGAACCGACCCGTCGAACCGCTGCCGAAACCAAACGCAAACCCGCCACGGCGGAGACCGGCAGGAATCAATAACAACCGCCGCCGCCAGCCGAGGGGTCCCTTTGTTCGGTTTTCCATGAAATCCTCCGCCGAAACCTACTTCGCCGCCCTGGCCGAGATCCGCGCCACCGGCGGCGGAGTCGAGGAAACCTCCTACTACCCGGCGCTGATCAACCTGTTGAACGCGGTCGGCGCAACGCTGAAACCGCGCGTTCTGGCGGTTTCGCAGTTAAAAAATACGGGAGCCGGCAACCCGGATGCCGGCTTGTTCGCCGCCGGTCAATTCCCCCAAGGGCGCGGGCGAACCGTTGCCGGGCCAGTTGCCGGAACGCGGCGCGGTCGAGATCAAGAGCGTGGCCGAGGATGGCTGGCTGACGGCTGGTGGCGCGCAAGTCAGCAAATATTGGGAAAAATACCGGCTGGTGCTGGTGACGAATTATCGGGATTTTCTGCTGGTCGGCGAGGATCGGGCCGGCCGGCCGACGGTGCTGGAATCGCTGCGGCTGGCGGAGTCGGCGGAGGATTTCCGGGCCAGGCTGGCGCAACCGCGCGCGTTCGCCCAGGCGCGCGGCGAACGGCTGCTGGAATATCTGAAGCGGGTATTGCTGTGCGCCGCGCCGCTGAACAATCCCCGCGACGTAGCCTGGTTTCTGGCGTCGTATGCCCGCGACGCGCGGGCGCGGCTGGAGGAAAAACCGGATTTGCCGGCGCTGGCGGCGTTGCGCGGGGCGCTGGAAAACGCGCTGGGCCTGCATTTCGAGGCCGAGGACGGCGAGCACTTCTTCCGCTCCACGCTGATTCAAACCTTGTTTTATGGGGTGTTCTCGGCCTGGGTGCTGTGGCATCGGGAAATTGCCCTTCGCTCCCCTCGCCCTCCGGGAGAGGGGCCGGGGGTGAGGGTCGATGCTGGCTCCCCTCGCCCTTCGGGAGAGGGGCCGGGGGTGAGGGCCGAGGCTTTGGGCGACGAAACCCTGGATGTGTATCTCAACGCCGACTGCTACTGGAAAAACGTCCCGCGCCCGGTGTGGGAATTCACCCTCGGCGGCTATCAAGTTCTGAAAAAATGGCTGTCGTACCGGGAACTGGAATTGCTGGGCCGACCGCTCTGCGCCGATGAAGCGCTGGAATTCACCTGGATGGTCCGCCGGATTGCGGCGCTGATCCTGCTGCGTCCGCTGTTGGACGAGAACTACCGGCGGTGCGTCGATGAGTGCGCCAAATGGCCGCAAGACTGACGGGAGAATCTCATATGGTCGCCAATCTCGCTCATCGCCTGCTGAGTTTTGAAGAATATCTCGCCTACGACGACAATACCGACAACCGTTACGAATTGGTGGATGGAGCACTGGTTGCCATGACACCCCCGCTGATTTCCCATCTCGACATCGCCAAATTCATCGAGCGTTGCTTCGATCAGGAAATTCAACGGCTGGAGTTACCGTGGCGCTGCTATCGGGAAGCGGGACTTCGCGTCGGTATCCGCAAATCGAGGATCATGGACGTTTGCGTGATCGAAAAAGATTATGTCGATGCCCTGCGCGCCTCGGGATCGGTGGCCGTTTTTGAAAACCCTCCCCGATTGATCGTGTAAATCGTCAGTCCCGAATCCATCCGCCGCGATTACCGCCACGTAACCGTTCACTCCCCCTCCCAGCGGGAGGGGGCTGGGGGAGGGCAAGTCGTTGGCGTCGCAACCTTTCCCCCCTCCCAACCTCCCCCGCTGGGGGGAGGGGTCTGAACGCTTACACCCTAGAGAGGTTTTATCAATCAATCGGTTAGTTTCTATTGCGTGCCACGCGCCCGGCCCGCTCGCAGGGCGGTCAGGGCCGCCTCGTAATCGAAGGCGGCAATCTGGCGCAGCACGGCGTCGCCGGCCGCGCCCAGCCCGGCCCGCAGGAGCGATGCCTCCGCCCGCGCCAGGTCGCCGGCCGCGATGTCCGCCGCTTCCAGCAGCGATTCGAGCCGCTCCAGCACCACCGCCAGGCGGGTCGCGTCCGCGGCGGCGGCGTCCCGGCCGGTTTCCGCGGCATCCACGCCGAGGTTCGCGTCGTGGAGCAGATCCAGCGCGACTTCCCGGTTGATCGGATCATCCTCGACCAGCAGCAGGCGGGCATCGGCATGGCGTCGCCGCAGTTCGTTCTCGGCGTCGTCGGCGCCGCCGGTCGGGGCGGTGATCGGGACGCCGTACCCCCGTCGAAGGCGGGCGGTGAACCAGAAGGTGCTGCCGCGTCCGGCTTCGCTTTCGACGCCCGCCTCGCCGCCCATCAGGCGAGCCAGCCGCCGGGTAATCGCCAGCCCCAGTCCGGTGCCGCCGTGCTGGCGGGTGGTGGAGGTGTCGGCCTGCTCGAAGGCTGCGAAGGCCCGGTTTTGTTGCTCCGGCGTGAGACCGATGCCGGTGTCTTGCACCTCGAAGCGCACCCGAAGCTCGTCGCCGCTCGCGTCCAGCAGCACGGCGCGCAGGGCGATGGTGCCCCGCTCGGTGAACTTGACGGCGTTGCCGGCGTAGTTGAGCAACGCCTGGCTCAAACGGGTCGCGTCGCCGCGCAGCCATAGCGGCACGGCGTCGCCGTCCACTTCCACCGCCAACCCTTTCGCGGTCGCGCCGTCGGCGATCAGGGAACCGACGTGATCCAGCACCGCTTCCAGGGCGAAGTCGTTTTCCTCCAACACCAGCTTGCCGGCCTCGATCTTGGACAGGTCGAGAATGTCGTTGAGCAGCGTCAGCAGGTGGCGGGCGGCGGTGTCGATTTTGCCCAGCCGCTCGGCTTGCGCGGGGGCGACGCCGTCCCGGCGCAGCAGGTGGGTGAAGCCCAGGATCGCATTCAGGGGCGTGCGGATTTCGTGGCTCATGTTGGCCAGAAAGGCGCTCTTGGCCCGGCTGGCGCTTTCCGCCGCATCGCGGGCCTCGGCGAGTTCGCGGGTGCGGACATAGACCTGTTCTTCCAGATGGTCGCGGTGTTGCGCCAGGGCCTGATTGGCGTCCCGCAGGGCTTTGGCCCGCCGCTCCAGTTCCAGGTGCAGCGCGACCCGGGCGCGGACCACCGCCGAATGGAGCGGTTTGTGGATGAAATCGACCGCGCCGGCCGCCAGGGCTCGGGCTTCGCTGTCGGTATCGGTGCGGGCGGTGACAAAGATGACCGGAATCTCGCGCGTGTCCACCTCGGCCTTGAGCGCCGCGCAGACCGCGTAGCCGTCCATCTCCGGCATCATCACGTCCAGCAGAATCAGGTCCGGCCGGTAGCCCTGATCCAGTCGGCTCAGCGCCTGGCGGCCCGAGGTAGCGAAGGTCAACTCGTACTCCTCTTCCAGAAAGCCCAGCAGAATCTCAAGGTTGGCCGGGCTGTCGTCGACGAGCAGCAGGCGGGCACGTTCGACCGGGTCGGGTAGAGTCATAGCCAGTTCCAGTCATGTTGTCGGGTGAGCGCCCGCAGGTTCTCAAGCGCGGTCTTGAAATCGAGGCGGGCGATGGCGCGGGCGATCGGGGCATAGAGTGGTTGCAGCTCGGTCCCGGCCAGCAGGGCCTCGATCTCCGCGCTAACCTTCCGGGCCCTGACCTGGCCGGTGTCCAGCATCGCGGCCAGGGCTTGCACTTTCGGTTGCAGGGCAGTCGCGTCGAAGGGGCGCGGCGCTTCCGCCGGTTGCGCCGACCCCACGGACACCGTGGCGCCGGCTGGCCGGCGCCACGGCGCGCTGGCCACGATCAGATCGTCCATATACCGTCCCAGGGTGACCAGGCCCACTTCCAGATCGGTCTGGCCCGCCCGCAGCGCCTCCTCCAGGTCCCCGGCGGCCCGCATCACGGTCAGCGCACCCAGATTACCGGCGTTGCCGCAGAGGGTATGCAGGCACCGGCTGACGGCCTCCCGCTCGCCCCGGGCCAGATCGCGGCGGGTCCGCGCGACGACATCGGCGAATTCGGCGATCAGGCCATCCAGCAGGCGCAGGAACAAGGCCCGGTTGTTGCCCAGGGTCTGGATGGTTCGGGCGCGGTCGATGCCGGCGATGTCTGGGAACTCGTCGGCCGGTTCGGAGCCGGCGAGCGGGGCTGGCCGCGGGGCCGGGGGGGTTGCCGCCCGCTCCGGCCGGGGCTTGACCCAGCGCAACAGCGTAGCCGTCAGTTGCTCCAGGTCCAGCGGCTTGGCCAGCACGTCATTGACTCCCGCCGCCCGCGCCGCCGCTTGCTGTTCGGCCAGCACGCCGGCGGTGAGGGCGAGGACAGGCAGTTCGGTCAGGCCCAACTCGCTTCGAATGATTCGGGTCGCGGCCAAGCCATCCAGCACTGGCATCCGCACGTCCATCAGCACGGCGTCGAATGCGTCTGGCCGGGCCATGAGTTGTTGGATCGCCTGCTGGCCGTCGCCCGCCAGGGTAATCGTCGCGCCTTCGAGTTTAAGGGCTCGCTCGACCACGTCCCGGTTGATTGCGCTGTCGTCCACCACCAGCACCCGCGCGCCACTCAGGCGCGGTCCGGCAGAGGGGATGACTGGCGCCGGCTCAGCCGGGGCTTCCATCTCGCCTTCCGCCGCGGGCGGGAATGGCAACTCGAACCAAAACCGGCTGCCCTGGCCGACCTGGCTCTCCGCTCCGATCGCCCCGCCCATCAGGTCCACCAGCCGCTTGCAGATCGCCAGGCCCAGCCCGGTGCCGCCAAACCGGCGGGTGATGCCCGCCTCGGCTTGAGTGAAGGGGGCGAACAGATGTTGCAGGGCCTCGGGGGGGATACCGATACCGGTATCGCGGACCTCGAAGCGCAACCATACGGTGGTGACACTGGCCTCCCGCACCTGAACGGTCAGCGTCACCGCGCCCTGCTCGGTGAACTTGATGGCATTGCCGATCAGGTTGGCCAGCACCTGTTCCAGCCGCAAGCGGTCGCCCAGCAACGGACCCACCGGGGCGGTGGGTGGGGTGATGCGAAGTTCGAGCCCCTTGGCCAGGGCGGTCTGGCCCAGCAGATTGCTGACCTGGGCCAGCAGTCCGTTCAGGGTAAAGGGCCGGGACTCCACGCGGAGCTGCCCGGCCTCGATCTTGGAGAAATCCAGGATATCGTTGAGGATGGCCAGCAAGGACTGGCCGGCGTCCTGGATCCGCTCGACCAGGATGTGCTGGTTTGCGGTGAGTGCCTCCCGGTTCAGCACCTGGGCCAGGCCCAGCACGCCGTTCAGCGGAGTGCGAATCTCGTGGCTCATGTGGGCGAGGAACTCGCCCTTGGCCGCACTGGCGGCTTCGGCAAGCCGCCTGGCCGTCCGCAGCGCCGTTTCCGCCGCCTTGCGCTCGGTGATGTCGAAGCAATACCCGATATAGCCGTTGAATTCGCCAGCGCTGGAATGGAGCGGAATGCCGTAGTCCACGATCCACCGATAGGCGCCATCGTGATGCCGCAACCGATATTCCATCTCAAAGGGGCGACGCGCGTGGAAGGACTGGATATAGCAGTCGAGGCAGCCCTGAAAATCGTCGGGGTGTACACCCTCAGCCCAGCCATCTCCCCGCTCCTGCTCCATGGAGCGGCCGGTAAAAGCCAGCCAGGTGGCGTTAAACCATTCGCACTTGGCATCGATGCCCGCACGCCAGACCAGCGCGGGTGCCTTGTCGAGCAATGCGGTTTGCAGTTCGTATGCCTTTTGTAATTCCTGTTCGGCGCGTTTGCGCGCGGTGATGTCCTGGACGTAGCCGTGCCAGAGAATGCCGCCGTCCGGTTCGCGGACCGGCATGGAGTGGCCTTCCAACCAGATTTCCCCCCTGGTCGGATGCCGCATCCGGAATTCGTCCCGCCAGGGGCTCATGGCCTGGGCGGAAGCCGCGATGCCGGCGTCGAGATGACCGAGGTCGTCGGGGTGAACCCGCGCCCGCAAGGGGGCAACGGACTCGGCCAGGACCTCGAAAGACGCGCCGAACAAGTCGTCGATGGCCGAACTGGCGTAGGGGAAACAGGCGCTCCCGTCCGGGCGCTGGCGAAAAGAATAGATCACGCCGGGCACCGTGGCGGCGATCTTGGCGAAGCGATCCCGTTCGTCGCGCAATTGTTCCGCCAGTTGCCGGACAGGGGTGATATCGACGTGGGAAACCACCGCGCCACCACGTTCGGCGCCGAGAGGAGTCGCGGTCAGGGTGAACCATCGCTTCACCTGTGGCAAGTGGCAGGGATAGTCCAGGGAGAACGTGTTCGCCCGACCCTCCAGCACGGCGGCGATTCCGTCGTGCGCCGCCATCGCCCCTTCGGCCGATTCGCCGTAGGCTTCGCGGCAGATAGTCAGATAACTGGCGCCGATGCCCGTGCTCGCCGCCAGCCAGTCGGCCGCGCCGGCGTTTTCCAGGGCGAACCGGCGCCACGATTCGTTGACCGCGACGATGCGGCCCTCCCGGTCGAGCACGGCGACGTGCGCGGTCACGGCGTCCAGCACGGCCTGCTTGAATCGCTCGCTTTCGAGGCGGGCGGCCTCGGCTTGCTTGCGCTCGGTGATGTCGCGCCAGATGCTGAGAAAGTAATCCCGGTCGCGCAGGCGGATCGCCCGCACGGTGACTTGCGCATCGAGGATGCGCCCGTCCTTGCGGCGGTGCCGGGTCTCGAAACTGGCGCCGCCAGTGGCCAGAATCCGGGCGGACAACTCCTTGACATCCTCCTCTCGCAAATCGGCCTGAATCGCCGCCAGGGGCAGCCCGACAAACTCGTCGTGGTCGTAGCCCAGCAGCCGGCACGCCGTACCGCCGACTTCGACGAAGCGCAGGGTTTCGGCGTCCACCAGACCGATGGCTTCCCCGGCCTGATCGACGATGGCGCGATAGAGTTCTTCCCGTTCCCGCAGTGCGTCCTGCGTCGCTTGCAGCACCGTGATGTCGCGCGATATCCCGATGAGCGCCGGCCGACCGTCCCATTGGCCCCTCTCCACGCGGGTGTCCACTACAATGCGCCCGCCGTCAGCTTTCAGCAGCGGCAAGGGGCAATTCGCGCGGGTTCCGGCCAGTATCTCGGCGATCGCGCGCCGGGCCTCGTCGCGCGTCTCGGGCGGATGCACGGTCCAGACCGGCTGGCCGAGCAAAGTTTCGCCGTAGCCCAGCCCGTCCGCCACCGCCGGGTTGTAGTGCAGGATGCGACCCTCGCGGTCCAGCACGAACAGATAATCGTGGATGACGTCGAACAGCCCGGCCAGATTTTGCCGCTGCCTGGCGGTTTCTTCCTGGGCCGACAGCCGTTCCAGGGCTTGGGTGAACTGGCGCGCGAGGGTTTCCAGGGCGGTCACGGTCAGCATTCCGATCGTTCCCGCCCGCTTGCTGGCCAGGTTGAGACAGGCGAGGGGTTCGCCGCCGACGTGGATCGGCAGCACCACGAGCGACTGGATGCCTTCCTCGACCAACTCGGGTTCCCGAACCAGCGAGGGATCGGTGCAATGGTCCTCCTGGGACGTATAACTGCAGCGCAGCCGGCCCTGCCGGATCACCTCCACCTGGGGAGAATCCACCGCCCGATAGCTGACCTGGGCGAAAAACGCTTCGGACAGACCCTGCTGGACCACCAGCCGATAGCCGCCGTCCGGTTCGCGCCAGTACAGCCCGCCGCCGTCCAGTTCGGGCAGGCCGAGCGCGCTGGTCAGAATGGCTGCCAGCAACTCCCGCCGATCAGGCTCCCGAACGAGAATCGTGGAAAACTCGTGCTGTGTTCGCACCAGCAATTCGGCCCGCTTGCGCTCGGTGATGTCGCGGGCGATGCCGCGCATCCCCTCGAATTCGCCGTCGGGACCGAACCGGGGAACGCCGCTGACTTCGACGAAGACCACATGGCCTTCCCGGTGCCGCGCCGGCATTTCCCATCCCGAAAACGGCCGTCGGTCCGCCAATCCGGGCAAAAGCTGCTCTGGGCTGACCCTGGGCCGCTCCGCTTCGGGAAAGAGGTCGAGCGGGGTTCGTCCGAGAAACTCGGCGGGCGGATAGCCGGTGATCACCTCGAATTGGGGGCTGAGGTAAGTGAAGCGGCCCCGCGGATCGGTTTCCCAGATGCAATCGCCGATCGTTTCGACCAGGGTTCGGTACTTTTCCTCGCTGGCGCGCAACCTGGCTTCCATTTGCGTGCGTTCGGTGATGTCAACCAGCGCGCCGACCAGGCCCGCCACCGCACCATCCCCATCGAGAAAGGTTGCCTTGTGGAACACGACGTGGCGTAACTCGCCCTTGCTCGTTACCGCTTTCCACTCGTAAGTCTGGCTGTCCGGCCGCTCGAACAGTTCGAGGTCTTTCTCGTGATAGCGCTCGGCGATTTCCGGCGGCGCCATGTCGAAGACGGTCTTGCCGACAATTGCCTCCCTGGGCCGCTCGAGAAATCGCTCGAATGCCGGGTTGCACCCGAGGTAAATGCCTCGGGCGTCCTTGTAGAAGACCGGGATCGGCAGGCTCCCGAGCAGGGTGCGCAAAAATTGATGCTGATCCCTGATGTGCTTCTCGGCCAGCTTCCGTTGGGTGATGTCGGTGGCAAAGCCGATGACGCTCGCCGGTTTGTCCGCCTGGGCGGCCAGGTAATACAGCGACAGGTCCACGGGAACCAGGTCGTTGTTCCTGGTCTTTCGCAGGCTCTCGAAATGCAGGTGGCCGCGCCGGGACAGCGCCTGGAGGGTTTCCTCGTAAGCGGCCTCGTCGAAGTTTGGATCGATGTCCGATAGGCGCAGCCCGACCGCTTCCTCTTCGGTATACCCCAGCAACGCCGCCGCGAAGCGATTCATGCAGACGAATCGGCCGGACGCCACGTCCAGCCATTCGATGCCGATACCGACCTTGTCCATCGCGAACTGGGTATCCCGCAGCCGCTCGGTTTGGGCCACGAGGCTTCGTCGCAGTTGCTCGTTTTCGGCGGCCACTTGCGCGGCTTCGGAGAGCGCGTCGGCGATGACCAAAACCGCCACCGACGCGTTGTTGTGAATGCTGACCCCATCGTCGGCAACACCACCCTCGCCAAAACTGGAGAACCCGACAACCGGTATGCCATCGGCTAACTGGGCCATTTGGGCGAGTTCCCGCGAGGCGCCGGATTCGCCCAGGAGACGGGGACGCAATGCGCAGTAATTGCAGAAAACGGCGCCGGCCCGGCTCGCGCCGGCCCGCAGCAGGGCCTTGCGGAGGGTCTCGGCGCCCGCCGCCACCGTTTCGTCGCCGGCCGGTTCCATGTCGACCAGCAACGATCCAACGCTAACCGGTTGCGTCATCCGCAGGCCGCCGCGCGGCGTCAGATAGGTGGCGACGTTGAGGGAATACTGTCCCATGGTCGTCGGCGTGCCAAAGGCGCGTCTGGTCGTCAGCGTAATGTGCTGGTCCGCCAGGGTCGCAACCTCAATCTTGAAGTGATCGCTTAGCGCCGTTGCGACGGGCTGGCCGCCCAACCCCAGAATTTCGTGTCCCGCTACCGCCGTGACCTCAACCCCGCCCCGTCCCGGCCGGAAGCCGTGTCCGAGGGCGATGCCGAAGTTCAGTTCCGTCTCGAAGACGGCCACCAGCAGGCCGTCGCGGCATACCTGTCGGCCCGATAGAACCGCGTTGCTCTCCATCCGCCAGTCGTCGGCGGCGCATCCGGCAAAGATGGGAATCTCCCCAAAAGTCCGCGCCCTGAGCGCGCTCAGAATTTCGTAGCCCTGGGAAGAGGCGTGGCGCGTGTTGCCAGGCGAAAACAGGAATGCAAACAACCTTTTGCCTTGGCGCAGGCGCTGGCTGCGCACCGCTGGCGCAGCCTCGCCCACGAAGGGGCGCAATTCGTGCGCGGCAAGCGCCTCGTCGAGGGCGTGTTGCCAGTCGGCGGACACATTTTGCCCCACCGCCGAATACACCTTGAGGTAGGGCGAGGCCAGGGCAACGACGACGACGCTTTGATGCTGTATGCCATCCACCAACTCGCCCGCCGTCGTCGCGCCGATGACCGGCACGTCGCCCACGACCGAGTGTATGCCCCGCAATACTTCGTCCAGCGCGTGATGGACAGACGCATACACGACGACGACCGACAGCGGGTGATGGTGGATGGCGCCGATCGCCTTGCGAGCCGCCTCTTCCCCCACGAGGAAAGGCGACCTCTGCTGGCTCCGACCAACGCCCGACTCCAAATAGAGCGGCTCGTAATCCTGCATGGCTGTCGGATTTCCAATGATTGACGGGTCATTTTCAAGCCGGCGGCGTTAGGGCGAGGGGGTTGGTCTTTGAAACCACAGTCCTCACCCTACCCCCTCTCCCGCTGGCGGGAGCGGCGCGGTCGTTCCGCGAGCGGGGGGCGTCAGCCCCCTGTTTCCCGGAACACGGCACGACGTCGGCGATCACGGCGGGGGCGGAAACAGCGGACTCACGTCCGCCGCTCGCCGGCGACCCCCAGCGCTACCGGTCGGCGCGGCAGCGCGGGGTATGCCATACGTATCCTACAGGGGTTTTATCAATCAGTCGGTTAGTTTTTATATAGCCTTTCATTCGCGGCGGGCGCCACGCGCCCGGCCCGCTCGCAGGGCGGTCAGGGCCGCCTCGTAATCGAAGGCGGCAATCTGGCGCAGTACGGCGTCGCCGGCCTCGCCCAGCCCGGCCCGCAGGACCGATTCCTCCGCCCGCGCCAGGTCGCTGGCCGCGATGTCCGCCGTCGCCAGCAGCGATTCGAGCCGCTCCAGCACCGCCGCCAGGCGGGTGGCGTCCCCGCCGGCGGGGGTGGCCGGCGCCGGTTCGTCCGCGGCCAGCGCGTCCCGAATGCCATCGAGCAGGGGCGGCAGCGCGGCGGCCAGGGCCTGAAAACATCGGTCGATCTCATCCGGTTCGGCGCCTCGGCGAATCGCCCCCTGCAAGGCTTCGGCCGCCGTTTGGACCGCCGTCGCGCCCAGGGTGCCGGCGGACCCTTTCAGCGTATGGGCCAGCCGCTGGGCCGTCGTCAGGTCCCCGGCTCCGAGCCGTTCCCGCAGGTGCTCCAGTTCGCCGGCATGTTGACCGACGAACAGCGCCAGCAGGCGGCGGTAGGTCGCCCACTGGCCGCGCACGACCGCCACCCCCCGCGCGCAGTCGAGACCGGGAATCGCCGCAAGGCGGCGCTCCACCGAACCTTCATCCGGCGCGAGCCCCGGCGCGGCGAGTCGCGCCACGGGCGGAGCCAGGGGCACGGCGACCGGCAACCAGCGCAGCAGCGCGGCGTAGAGTACCTCCGGCTCGATCGGCTTGGCGACGTGATCGTTCATCCCAGCCGCCAGACACCGCTGGCGGTCCTCGGCGAAGGCGTTGGCGGTCATCGCCAGGATGGGGACCGTTTCGCGGCCGGGCAGGGCGCGGATCGCGCGGGTCGCGTCGAGCCCGTCCATCTCGGGCATCTGCACGTCCATCAGAATCAGGTCGTAGGCGGCGGCGCGGGCCCGGTCTACCGCTTCGCGGCCGTTTTCGGCCGCGTCCACCGCGAGGTGGACGGCGTGGAGCAGCTCCAGGGCGACTTCCCGGTTGATCGGGTTGTCCTCGGCCAGCAGCAGGCGGGCGCCGGCGTGGCGCCGGCGCAGTTCGCCCTCGGCGTCGTCGGCGCCGACGGGCGCGGTGGCGGTCGGGATGCCGCGTCCCCGTTGCAGGCGGACGGTCAACCAGAAGGTGCTGCCCCGGCCCGGTTCGCTTTCGACGCCGGCGTCTCCGCCCATCAGACGGGCCAGCCGCCGGGTGATGGCCAAGCCCAGCCCGGTGCCGCCGTGCTGGCGGGTGGTGGAGGCGTCGGCCTGCTCGAAGGCCGCGAAGACCCGATTTTGTTGCTCCAGCGTGAGACCGACGCCGGTATCCTGTACCTCGAAGCGCACCCGCAGCTCGTCGCCGGTCGCGTCCAGCAGCACGGCGCGCAGGGCGATGGTGCCCCGCTCGGTGAACTTGACGGCGTTGCCGGCGTAGTTGAGCAACGCCTGACGCAACCGGGTCGGGTCGCCGCGCA
>JAVMKJ010000137.1:0-17318 GCA_031732855.1 Candidatus Competibacter sp. | reverse complement strand
ACCCCGTGGGGGGAAGTCAGACGCCACCGGGAGGGGGAGATGAACGCTTACGACAGACCTTCTCGGCTTTTTGATGGTTTAGAACATATTCGTTTAACGATTCACTTGATTGGAAGATCAACACAACAACCAAGCTTATTCTCGACATGCTATAATAAATGGATGGCCGATGAAAGGACTGTACTTTTCAATAAACTATACTTTACAGCTACATCACCATTATTTTTAAAAGGCACATTGCCAAAACTATCCTCATGTATCGAAAATTCAATTCTTAATAAACTACTATCTGAACAATCTATGCTATCTAATTTCTATAGCAAGACTGATCCATACAAAATCTTCTACTCAAGAAAGATTGGCTATTTTCTACAAGTTATTGACTTTCAACCCATTGTTCTTGATGGAAAAGGTCAGATTCGACCCCCTTCCGAGTTCAAAGAACTGCATTTTATAAGTGAAACCTATTCTAAACTTGCTTTATGCTGTCTCAATTCAAATCTATTTTACTGGTTTGTAACTGTATTTTCAGACTGCCGGCATGTTAACAAACGTGAGGTTGATGCGTTCATTATTAATCTTAAAACTCTAGCCATGAAAGAACTCTCAAATCAGCTTTATAAACTAGCAGTAGCCCTAATGAACAGCTTAAAGGAAACATCTATAAATCGGACTATGCAATTTAAACATGATATATTGACAATCCAGTGTATTTACCCAAAAACCAGCAAAAAAATTATTAATGAAATCGACTACGTCTTAGCCCAACACTACGGCTTCACCGATGAAGAACTAGATTTCATCATCAACTACGACATCAAATACCGGATGGGGCGGGATGCGGGAGGGGAGGAAGAATGAAAGAACTCTTTTTTCGATTGAAGAGCGGATAGTGCGCCAAGATAACTGTCGAATACCAAACTCAAGGTCAACACACCATGCACATTGAAACCGAACTGGATGATGTTTATGCCGAACGGCTTGTAGAATTGCAAAAACACCTGAATAAATCCCTGCCGCAACTGGTCGCCGAGATGCTGGCGAAAGCCATTGACGAAATGCCCATACCCGCAGAAACCGAAGGCCAGAAAGTGCTGCGAATTCTGGAAGCGCATCAACTGCTTGGCTGCATGGAGGGCGATGGTAGTCTGTCCGTCGATTACAAAAAGCATCTCTGGGGAAACCCATGATTATTGCGGATACCGGATTTTGGGTAGCACTCCTCGACCGCCGCGACCACTTTCACCATAAAGCCAGAGCCTGCGCCGCCCAAATGTACGAACCATTGATCACCACCTTACCGGTCATTACCGAAGTCTGCTATCTGCTGCAAACCCGTTGCGGGCCTCTACAGGAGAAAAGCCATGACCACGCTTGAGATTCGCGCCGAATGGGACTCTGAAGCTGGTGTCTGGGTTGCCACCAGTGAGGATGTGCCTGGCCTGGTTACGGAAGCCGCTACACTCGATGCACTCGTTGAGCGCCTGCAGATCATCATCCCGGAATTGATGGAACTCAATTGCGGGATCACCGGACAAGCATTCCCGTTCCGGGTGATCGGCGAGCGCAGCGCGATTGCACGGGCGGCGTGATGGATAGCTATACGCCACTGGTGAAAAAGTTGTTAACCGATGCCGGCTGCTCTATATCCCGCACCGGCAAGGGTGATCATGAGGTTTGGTTTAGTCCTATCACCCAACGCCATTTTCCAGTAGACCATGCGATCAAATCACGGCATACCGCCAATGGCGTCCTGAAACAAGCCGGATTGCCCAAAGCGTTTTAGAGAAATAGCGTAATAAGCAAATTGAATCCACCCCAATTAGGACATCATCGCCATGCCGACCGCTCTGGCGCAACCTCAAACCCTGCTGACGCCCGAAGCCTACCTCGCCGCCGAACGGCAAGCTGCCAACCGCAGCGAATACTTTAACGGGCAAGTTTTCGCAATGGCCGGCGCCAGTCGGGAGCACGTCGCCATCGTCGCCAATCTGACTTATCTATTGGTCGGCCAATTCAAGGGTCGCCCCTGCTCGACCATGGGTAACGACATGCGGCTCAAGGTCAGCGAGACCAGTCTGTATACCTACCCCGACCTCATGGCGCTGTGCGGCGAACCACTCTTCGACGACGACCAGCGGGATACCCTGCTCAATCCGACGCTGATCGTCGAAGTGCTTTCCGACAGCGCCGAGCGCTACGACCGGGGCGACAAATTCGCCCACTACCGCCGCCTGGCCTCATTGCATGACTACCTGCTGGTGTCCCAGCGCCGCCCGCGCGTCGAACACTACACCCGGCGGGGCGAAGAGTGGGTCTTGCGCGAAATCGACGGACTGGACGGCGTGGTGCGGCTCCCGGACCTCGGTTGCGAGCTGCCGCTGACGGAGATTTATGACAAGGTGACTTTCACGGCGGCGGACGCAGCCCTCGCCCGTGGCGAAGAATCCGCGAACTAACGGACGCGCCAAAACGATGAACTCGCGCCCGAGGCTGGCCGCGCAAAGCCGGACGCCGCTTTCGCGGAACCTGGACGACCTTCCGATCCTGACCGAACGGCTCGGCGCGGACGCCCCCCGGCAACTCTGGCTCATCGGCGACCCGGCCCTGCTCGCCGCCCGCAAGACCGCCCTGTTCTGCTCCGCCCGCTGTCCGGGCGACGCCATCCTGCGGGCGCACGATGCCGCCGCCCGCCTCCGCGACCAGGGGGAAACCGTCATCAGCGGCTTTCATTCCCCGGTCGAACGGGATTGCCTCAACATCCTCCTGCGTGGCCGGCAACCGCTCGTCATCTGCCCGGCGCGCGCCCTCGACGGGATGCGCCTCCCCGGCGCCTGGCAAACCGCCCTGGACGCCGGCCGCCTGCTCCTGCTCTCCCCGTTCGAGAAAACCCCGCGTCGCGTCACCGCCGACTCCGCCCGCCGCCGCAACGAACTGGTCGCCGCCCTGGCGGATCGGAGCTTCATCGCCCACGCCACGCCCGACGGCCAACTGGAGCAACTGTCCGCCCGGCTGCGGGACTGGGCAATTCCCCTCGCCGACGAGGCGTTGTAGAAGGGGTTGCTTCAACTGCGGCGGATCGCCCCCTCTCCCCCGACCTCTCTCCCTCCAGAGGAGAGGGGAGTGAATGGTGATCGGCCCTCGCGCACGAGGACGAGGAGAGCGAACGGCGGTTCAGCCGCCTTCCCGCAGTTCCGGGCGATCCCGGTACTGCTCCAGCGCCTCCGGGTTGGCCAGCGCCTCGACGTTCCGAACCGGCCGCCCATGCACCACTTCCCGCACCGCCAGCTCGACGATCTTGCCGCTCTTGGTGCGGGGAATGTCGGTCACTTGCAGGATTTTGGCCGGCACGTGGCGCGGCGTGGCGTTGTCGCGAATGGCACGCCGGATGCGCTCCCGCAGCCCGTCGTCGAGTTCCAGCCCCTCGCGGAGCTTGACGAACAGAATGACTCGCACGTCGTGTTCCCAGTCCTGCCCGACGATGATCGACTCGATCACTTCCGGCAACCGCTCGACCTGGCGGTAGATTTCCGCCGTGCCGATCCGCACCCCCCCGGGATTCAGGGTAGCGTCGGAGCGGCCGTAAATCACGATGCCGTCGCGGGCCGTGATCTCGCAGAAATCGCCGTGATGCCACACGCCGGGGAAACGCTCGAAATAGGCGGCGCGGTAGCGGGCGCCGTCCGGGTCGTTCCAGAACCCGACCGGCATCGCCGGGAACGGCCGGGTGCAGACCAGTTCGCCCTTGGCCCCCCGCGCCGGCTGGCCGGCCTCGTCGAACACCTCCACCGCCATGCCCAGCCCCCGGCACTGGATCTCGCCGCGGTACACCGGCGCGCCGGGATTGCCCAGCACGAAACAGGACACGATGTCGGTGCCGCCGGAAATCGAGGCCAGATGCAGGTCGGGCTTGATGTCCCGATAGACGTAGTCGAACCCTTCCGGCGCCAGGGGACTGCCGGTGGAAAACATCGCCCGTAACTGCCCGAGATCGTGACTGGCGCGCGGAATCAGACCGGCCTTGGCCGCGGCGTCGATGAATTTGGCCGAAGTGCCGAAATGGGTCATGCCCTCGGCGTCGGCGTAGTCGAACAGGATGCGTCCCCCGGCGACGAAGGGATTGCCGTCGTACAGCAGCAGCGTCGCGCCGGAGGCCAGGCCGGACATCAGCCAGTTCCACATCATCCAGCCGCAGGTGGTGAAATAGAACAGACGGTCGCCGGGCTTGACGTCGCCGTGCAGTCGATGCTCCTTGAGATGCTGCAACAGGGTCCCGCCGTGGCCGTGGACGATGCACTTGGGCACTCCGGTGGTGCCGGACGAGTAGAGAACGAACAGGGGATGCTCGAACGGCACCCGCCGAAACTCGATCTCCCCCGCCGGATACGGCGCCAGGAAATCGGCGTAGCGCGTCGCGGCGCGGATGGCGGCGACGTCCGGCGCCTCGTTCAGATACGGGACCACCACCACCGCCGTCACCGACTCCAGCCGGCCGGCGATCTCGGCGGTCCTGGCCAGGCAGTCGATGGGCTTGCCGCCGTACCAGTAGCCGTCGGCGCACACCAGCACCTTCGGCTCGATCTGGCCGAAGCGGTCGAGCACGCCCCGCACGCCGAAATCCGGCGAGGCGGAGGACCAGACCGCGCCCAGCGCGGCGGTGGCCAGCATCGCCACCAGCGCTTCCGGCAGGTTGGGCAGGTAACCCGCCACCCGGTCGCCCGGCTCCACCCCGACGGCCCGCAAGGCCCGGGCGAAGCGCGACACCTCGGCGTACAGCGCTTCCCGGCTCAGCCGCCGCCGGACCCGGTCCTCGCCCCAGAACACCAGCGCCTCCGAATCATCGTACCGGCGCAGCAGGTTCTCGGCGTAATTCAGCCGGGCCTGGGGAAACCAGCGGGCGCCGGGCATTCGCTCGCCATCGGTCAGCACGACTTCGCCCGGCTCGCCGATCACGCCGCAGAAATCCCACAGCAACCGCCAGAAATCGACTGGTTCGTCGATCGACCATTGCCACAGGGACGGGTAGTCGTCGAAGGCGCGGCCGCTCCGTTCGCTCGCGGCGCGGCGGAAGGCGGTGAGAATGGCAGCTTCCACCCGTTCGGGGGCGGGCGTCCAGAGCGGTCTGTCGTCGGCGCGGATATCGGACATGTGATTGTTGGACCTTGCACGGGGATTACGGAACTGATTATAACTTTTGGCTACCCAAGCATGAGTTTCAATCAGAGGCAGAGATATGAAAAAGCAGGCATCATTGCTGGCGATCTTGCTGATGTTTGTCATGCCGGCCCTGGCGGATCACGGTGGTCCGCCAGGGCCCGACCAGCCGCTCCTCATCGACGTCCGTACCCCCGAAGAGTACCGGAGCGAGCACGTACGGACGGCGGTCAACATTCCCTACGACGAGATCGCCAGCCGCATCGCCGCCATGGCCCCGGACCGTAATACCCGCATCGCGCTCTACTGCCGCAGCGGCCGCCGCTCCGGCATTGCCGAGCAGACCCTGCGTCAGTTGGGCTACAGTCAGGTCGAGAACAAGGGGGGGCTGGACGATATGCTGCGTGGGGGCCATCAGACCGAATGAACGCCAACATCCGCCGCGGGCGATTCCTGGCCGTGGAGTCCTTCATCGTGCCGGAACCTCTCCGGCAGGGTTTCGACGGTGATCGGATAGCCCAGCAACCGGCTCATCACCGGCGCGGTTCGTTCGGGATCGCCGCTGGTGAAATAGCGCTCGCCGCCAGCCGCGCGACCGTCCGCCAGCAGATCCGCCGCTTCCATCCGGCGCTGGAGTTGTCGGGCCACCGCCGGGCTGGGATCGAGAATGGCGACTTCCGGGCCGACCAGCCGCTGAATCAACGGGATCAAAAACGGGTAATGGGTGCAACCCAATACGAGGGTGTCGGCGCCGGCGGCGAGAAGCGGCTCCAGATAGCGCCCTAGCAGAGCCCGCGCGCGCGGGCCCTGCAACTCGCCATGCTCCACGCAGTCGGCCAGACCGGGACAGGGCTGCACCAGCACCCGCGCCCGATGGCCATGCCGATCCAGCAGATCGGCGAACTTGTCGCTGCGTACCGTGTTGCCGGTGGCCAGGATACCGACCACCCCGGAGCGGGTTTCGGCCACCGCTGGCTTGACCGCCGGTTCGATGCCGACGATCGGAACGGGGGAACGGGCGCGCAACCGGGCGATGGCCGCCGCCGTCGCCGTGTTGCAGGCCACCACCACCGCCTTGGCGCCCCGGTCCAACAGAAATTCGGTGATCGCGAACGAGCGCCGGACGATGAATTCGGTCGGTTTGTTGCCGTAGGGTGCATGGCCGGAATCGGCCACGTACAGCAGCATCTCGCGCGGCAGGTCGGCGCGGATCCGCCGGAACACCGACAGCCCCCCCACGCCGGAATCGAATACGCCGATCGGATGGTCGTTCATCAAACGGACGATGCCATCCCGCTGATCGAACGGGCGAGCGATGCGAGGGAACCGGGTCCGGGAGAGGGTGAAGTTCGACGGTTTATTTCGAAATGCCGACGGCCTCGGCGGCATCCAGGACCTTGGTTTTAGGTTTGTTTCCGCAATAGGCGACCAGGTCGGCACTGAATTTTTCCAGATTCTTCCAGTCCAGAGTGGTATCGCCGGAAACGCCGCTCAGATAGCCATCGATCCACATCAGTACCACGCCCGCATCCTCGGAGGAGCTTTGGGAGATATCACCCAGGAATTCACCACAGGTAATCGATCCGAAATCGATGTTCCTGCTCTGCGCCTTCTTGGCGGCCAGGCCTGGCGCCGGGACGAGCAAACTGGTGGAAAGGCACAGGGCGGCAACGACAAGCGAACGTTTCATGAAGATCTCCCGTGGGTGGAAAATGGAAAACGGCGTCGACAACTCACGCATAGCCTAGCGGGTGGTTGCCCTAAATGCCATGGATTGACCGGCGCCGGCAAGCGATCGCCGGCGATGGATCGAGTACCATGGTGGAATGAACCGTCGATCCTTCGAATAGCCAAATTTGAGAAAAACTTTTCTCCGTCAAGCCATGCTCGTGAAGGCCGGAACGCCATGATCGATAAGAAACAGCGGTTTTTCCTCAAGATGCTCGGGTACTGGATGCTCGTTCTGAGTCAGGCGCCGATTGGAGCCCTGGCCGCCGAAACGGCGCTGGACCGCTACGTCGCTCGCCCGGACCCGAATTACAGCTATACCCTGCGTCGCACGCAGCAGGAGGTTGGCTACACCGGCTATTTTGTCAGGATGACCTCCCAGCAGTGGCGTTCCAGCAGCGAGGTGAACCGCCCGATCTGGGAACACGAACTGATCATCGTCATCCCGCAATTCGGTTTGGACAGCACCGACACGGCGGTGCTGGTGATCGACGGTGGCGACAACAACGACACGCCGATCGACAAGGTTGACCCGGCGGTTGGCGCCGCCGCCGTGGCGACC
Source organism: Candidatus Competibacter sp. (assembly GCA_031732855.1). Lineage (GTDB taxonomy): Bacteria > Pseudomonadota > Gammaproteobacteria > Competibacterales > Competibacteraceae > JAVMKJ01. Next base: position 9,874 of record JAVMKJ010000137.1, on the reverse strand, counting down.
GGCGCGGTGCTCGCCCTGGTGCGACAGGTGCCGAACCAGCCACTTTATTTCGCCGACGAGCCGGGAAAAGGGCGCGAGGAAGATGAAATCCTCGCTTACAGCCTGGACAAGGCGCTCGATACCGGCGATATGGAATGGGCGGTCCATCTGGCGATGACCAAGGCGGCCGTCCGGGCCATGGACACGGTCGAGGAGTTCGTCCGCGGCAAGGGCAAGCAGATCGACGGCTTCCTGGTCCTCGGTGGCTCAAAGCGCGGCTGGACCACCTGGCTGACCGCCGCCGTCGATCCACGAGTTAAGGCCATTGTTCCGGCCTCGATCGACATGCTCAATCTCGGCCAGCAGATGATTCACCAATGGGAATCCTATGGCTTTTACGCGCCGGCGCTAAAGGATTACTTGGCATTCGATCTGCCCTGCCGGGTGCAGACGCCGGAGGGAAAGGCGCTGTTACAGGTCGTGGACCCCTATGCCTACCGCGACCGGCTGACCATGCCCAAGCTGATTCTCAACGCCACCGGCGACCAACTTTGGGCCACGGACTCCTCGCGGTTTTACTACGCCGATCTGCTGGGTCCCAAGTGGCTGCGCTACACCCCGAACACCGACCACTCGCAGAGCGAGGACACCATCATCAAGGCGCTGTCGTGGATCGACGACATCCTCGACAATAAAACCAGCCCGCGGATCGACTGGTCCGTGGCGGAAAACGGCCTGATCTGGATCTGGCCCTCGGCCAAGCCGAAGGAGGTGCGTCTATGGCAGGCAACCAATCCCGACGCCCGCGATTTCCGACTGGAAACTATCGGCCCGGTCTGGACCAGCCACGAATTGCAGTCCTGGAACCCCATCATTTTGTCGTCGTATTCCCCGGGAAGGGTTTCCGAGAAACTGGCGCCGATGTCCAACGGTTCCTACGTCGGCGTCGCGTTGCCACCGCCCACCGGCTGGAAAGCATTCACGATCGAGGCGACGTTCCCGAGCGCCGGGACGCTCGAACCCGATCAGGTATACACCACGGGCGTCAACATCATTCCGGACACGCTACCGTACGCCGGCACGGCCTGTCGGTAAGAGCCGCGGTTCGCGCCTTACCCCCGCAGTTCCCGCCGGAGCACCTTGCCCGCCGGCGAGATCGGCAGCGCGGTGATGAATTCGATCTGACGGGGAATCTTGTAGCGGGCCAGGTGGTCGCCGAGATGGGCCAATAGCTCCTCGGCGCTGGCCGTCCGATCCGGCTTGAGGACGACAAACGCTTTGCCGATCTCGCCCCACTTCGGGTCCGGCAGCCCGATGACGGCGCACTGGAACACGGCGGGATGCCGGTACAGCGCGGCCTCGATTTCCGCCGGGTAGACGTTTTCGCCGCCGGAGATGAACATGTCCTTGAGGCGGTCGACGATGTAGAAGTACCAATCCTGGTCGTAGCGGGCCAGGTCGCCGGTGTGGAACCAGCCGTCGGCGTCGATCGCCTCGGCCCAGGCGGCGGCGTTGTTGAAGTAGCTGGAAGCGAGGCTGGGACCCTTCAGCACCAGCTCGCCCACCTCGTTCGGACCCAGCGGGCGGTTGTCGCGGTCCACCACCCGGGCATCGATGTAGAAATTGGGCCGACCGATGCTGCCGGCCTTGGCGATGGCATCCTCCGGGGCCAGGGCGAACACGCCGGGGCCGAACTCGGTCATGCCGAAACCCTGCTTGAAACGGATGCCCTTTTCGTGGGCGTACCGCTCGACCAGCGGCACGGGGAGGGGAGCACCGCCGCTGGTGCAGGACCGCAGCGAACTCAAATCGGCCTCCGCCCAAGCCGGAGTCTGCGCCAGCATCTGGTACATCGCCGGCACTGCGGCGAAGATGGTTACTTTTTCCCGTTCGATCAACCGCAGCACCTTCTCCGGATCGAAACGCTTCATCAGCACCGTGATGCCGCCCATGATGATCTGCGGCAGCGTGTAGACGAACAGTCCGCCGACGTGGAACATCGGAAACACGTTCAGGTACACGTCGCCGCGTCCGAGATCGTGGATGACGGTATTCAGGCAATTCCAGGCGATCTGGCGGTGGCTGATCCGCGCGCCCTTGGGCAGGCCGGTGGTGCCGCCGGTAAAGACGATGGCGGCGATATCCTCGCTCTCCAGCGTCTCGCGAACGCAGGGCGCGGGCGGCGCTCCGTCCAGCAGGTCGCCGTAATGCAGGCTGCCGGGCACGCCGGTTCCATCCAGATGAACCCAGTGGCGCACCGGGGTTTCCGCCCCGGCCAGTCGGGCGACGCTGTCCTTGAAGTTATCGTCGTAAATCAGCACGCCTGGAGTGACATCGGCGAGAATCTGCCGTAACTCGCGCCAGTGCAGTCGCCAGTTCAGGGCAGTGTGGATGGCGCCCAGCTTGCCGCAGGCGAACAAGAGGTCCAGATGCTCGATGCCGTCCATCGCCAGCATCGCCACCCGGTCGCCCTTGCCGACGCCGACCCCGCTCAGCCAATTGGCGAGCCGGTTGGCCCGGTCGTTCATCTGGGCGAACGTCAGTCGCAGCTCCGGGGTTTTGCCGGTGTCCACGATCGCCGGCGTCTCCGGGCTGTAGATCGTCCGCCGGCCGAGATAGTCGCCGATGTACATCTTGCTCCCCTCGGGTGGATGGTCACTTTAACGCCGGCTCCCTCTCCCTCACGCCGCGCACGCTGGGGGAGGGGGAGATGATGGCCGAATTTGATTGAAGTATAGGTCATGCGGCGGCGTCCGCCGTCGCCGCGCGCTCGGGCAGGCAACCGCCCTGTCAGCGAACAAACTGGTTAGCACGTTTTTCAATGAACTGTTCGATCCGACGACAAAGCTCGGGATGGCCTTCGAGTAAAGCGGCTGCCCGAGGCCATTCCGCGACAACTCGATCCGCCAGCACCCCCACCGTGTCGCCAAGTCCCGCCTTGGAGCCAAGCTTCTCATCAAGTCGCGCAAAGGTGGATATTCGCACATCTTCGAATCGGTTCGATTGCCCGAAACGCAGCGCCATCTCCTCGGGTCCTTCGACGGACGGACGATAAACGAAGGTTGCGACCAGATCGTAAGCGGGAGCGAGCATGGGCACGCGCGGATCGCGGTAGATCAGGGACCAGTTTTTCAAATGCGCGTCTCCGTTGCCGATCAGGATGTTGAATGCCAAACGCCGGGCAAACTCTCGCAAAGCCTCAAGATCATGGTTGCGGTACACCAGCGCGCCGACCGTCTCGAAGCTGCCCGTGTATTTGGCATCTGGATAAAACCCGCGCACCTGAGCCATATCCTCGATGTGGATCAGCTTGCGCCCCGGCCCACGGTCGAAACGCTTCACGGCAAACAGGCGGTCTTGGCCGGACCAAACCCTTTCGGGCAGAGGTTCCATTTCATCGCGATGCACCAACCGGATTTCGGGTACATCGATACCGACAGCCTTGGCGAGCGTCATCATCGCCAGTTCGTTCTGTGGCACTCCCGGATAGGCCGGATCGGGCAGCTTGGCGATCCAGTCGCCCCGTTCCCCGCGAGCGGGAATCACCAGCCGGTCACCTCGCGCCAGCATGGAAAACTTGAGACCGACTCCCGCCAGCGAAAAGGACCAAAGCGAGTCCATTGAACTGCCCCGCCGACCGTTCGAATCGCCACCATCACCCAAATCCACCGGCACCATTTCGTCGGTCGCGAGCACGCGCACCGCACCGGGAAGGTCATGTCCGACTTGGGCCAAAAGCTCCATCTCCCGTTCAATTGAGGATCGACGTGCCTGTGCGATCCACTGCCGCAACCGTCCTTCGGGCAACAAATTCGAGAACCAGGACGGGAGCCGCATGTGGCTGCGATGTCGCTCGCGAGGATTATTCTCGAAGCGAAGACCCAATACGGGGCGGTTCGGATCGTCCCAATACCCTTCCTCGAACACAAACCGCGTTACGTCATCACGTCGGTGAAGGCGTCCGACGAGCCGGTCGTAAAGGTAGACGCAAAATTGTTCCTCAGACGAGCGCGTCATCGCGTTCCGTTTCCATGCCGTCGAGGTCGAAGCTATCCAGGGGAGGCGTGTCTTCGAGACGGGTTTCCGCCATCCGTTCGATGAAGTCCGCGACTACCTGTTTCACACGTTGCTGTCGGCCGTCCAGGAAAGTTGTCTTATCCCCTACCGCGAGGATTTTAACCAACTCCGCGTCGAGTGCATGGGAAGCCAACAGGTCGCACTCCGCCACATTTCTCCCCAAAGGTGGCGCGATGAGCAAATTGACCACGGACATGGGCAATTCGTCTTCCGCCTCCAGCACCAGGATACGGTTGGCCGCCCAAGCTTTCTGGTTTTCGGGCTCGCGATTGAAGATGCGTTTCGCTATGCCAGCGAGAGTAGCATCGGGTTGAACCGCCTCGATCAGTTGTTGGCGCTCATAAGGTTGTCCGGTCAGCAGCGACCGTGGTTTGAGCGCCCATAACGCCGAGAGAACGATTCGACTCGCCGCCGCGCTGGTTTTGAACCCGACCAAACCTGGGGGCGGCAGGGCTTGATCGATGGGAGCGCTCAACAGTCGCTGAACAGTTCCTGTCTCGTCATTTTTAATAATGCGATTTGAAAGGTTATCTATAGCGTTCGTCCAACTGGAGGAGAATGGACCTGGGCCAATCAATGCCGCGCGCCAGAACCACCGGCGTAAAAGAATGCGGTTACGCGGACTCGGTTCCGGGAAATGCGCAAAGAACCGAGCCAAAACCACCAGGAGATAACGGTAAGGGAGGAAGGCGAAATGAGGCACGCCAACATCTTCTTGCAGGAATACGACAGCCCACAACAGCGCAACCTCCCCCTGACGATAGGCTTCTTCCGGCGTTTCGCTTCCAAAATCACGAGGTCCGCGAGTACGATTCGAAAACTCGACCCGGATGTCGCGAGTTACATTTCCACCACGCCGCGCCAGCACGGCGCGCAATACCGTATCGTCGTCCACGATGCCAAAACCGCGCTCGCCGTGAATCGACTCCGCGATTCTCTGGAAATGAGAAAACGGCTCCACGCTACTGGTCTGACCGGGATGCAAGGCCGAGAACACCTCGGCTCGACTGAGCCGCTTGCCGTAGTTGTTCAGCCGGTCGAAGATATCGCGCAGGACTGCTTCGTCGTCCTGATCCACCAGGTAGGCGGGAACCTGGTACTCACGGATGGCTCGCGTGACCCGCGAGGCCTCGTCCAGCTTTTCGCCGGCTTCCGGATGATCCTTGGTGAACCAGCGAATCAAACGCTGGAGATCGAACAGGATCGGCAGGGGAACGATGTAGCCGTCTTCCTCCCGGCTTGGACGCACGAATTTCTCCTCGCGCAAGTCGTAAGCGAGCGCGAACCGCTCGTCTCGCCCACCTTCCTCGGAGAGCGCGCTGGCCAGGCTGGTCAGGCGCTGCTGACCGTCCACCACCCACCACCCTTCGTCGAACTGCTTGGCTCGGAAGCGCAGCCCGCCCAGTTTGATATTCGCCTCCGGAGCCAGTCGTTTCCAAAACAGCAGATTGCCGATCGGATACCCCTTGACGATACTGTCGAACAACCGGCGCATATCCTCCCACTGCCAGCGCAGCGGTCGCTGGAATTCCGGGATGCGGATGCGCCCCTTGAGCGCCTCGGCGACCAGATCGACCACGGAGAAGGTTCTTGCCGCCGACTGCGAAATGGATTGATTTGTCATGTCTGGCTCCGCTGATTTGCAGATTGCCCGTCAATATCTTGAACTGTTTCTGAAACCGCACGGAAATCACTCGATTGTCATGATGGTTCCAATGTCACGCCATCGCAACCTGGAAATTACCCGCTTCCAGTTTCTGTTCCAATACCCAACATCCGATTGGGTGTATCCAGGACCCCAGCCCTTTTCGGTTGGCGGAACGAAATATTATGCTGTTGACGACATGGCACTGACTTTGATGTATGAGGAAACAACATGACCGAACTGAAGGTGGAAGTGGAACCGGGCGAGGTGGGATTCGACGCCGCCCGGCTGGCGCGCATCGGTTTCCATTTCGCCCGTTACGTGGACGACGGGCGGCTACCCGGCTGGCTGATCCTGGTCAGTCGGGCCGGCAAGATCGCATACCTCGGCAAGTATGGCCACCGGGATCTGGAAGCCGGGGCGCCGGTCGAGTGGGATACCCTGTTCCGCATCTATTCGATGACCAAACCGGTCACGGCGGTGGCCGCGATGATGCTGTACGAGGAGGGAGCCTTCGAGCTGAAGGACCCGGTCAGCCGGTTTATTCCGGCCTTTGCAGGGACGCGGGTCTACCGCAGCGGGTCGGCGTTGAAGCCAGTGACCGAGCCAGCTCACGAGCCGATCAGAATCTGGCACCTGCTCACCCATACCGCCGGTCTGACCTACGGCTTCCACCACGCTCACCCGGTGGACGCACTCTACCGGGCCGCCGGCTTCGAGTGGGGACCACCGGACGGGATGGACCTCGCCGCCTGCTGCGAGGTCTGGGCCCGCCTGCCCCTGCTGTTCCAGCCGGGCACGGAGTGGAACTATTCGGTGGCGAGCGACGTGCTCGGCCGAGTGATCGAGGTGGTTTCGGGGCAATCGCTCGACCGATTTTTCGCCGAGCGGATCTTCCAGCCGCTGGGAATGCGCGACACGCGCTTCTGGGTAACCGAGGAAGAGATCGGACGGCTGGCTGCCTTCTACGCGCCCCAACCTGAAACCTTGCGCGCGGTCCGCGGCGACTCCATGGATCGGGTCGCGCGGCAACGCCCCACCTGTTGCCTGGGCGGCGATGGGTTGATTTCGACCGCCGCCGACTACCACCGCTTTACCCAAATGTTGCGGCGGGGCGGGGAACTGGACGGCGTCCGGTTGCTGGGTAGTCGGACCCTGCGTTACATGACGCGCAATCACCTGCCCGGCGGCGCCGATCTGGAAACCTTCGGTCGGCCGCTGTTCGCCGAAACTACCTTCGACGGCGTGGGGTTCGGGCTGGGTTTCTCGGTGGGGCTCGATCCGGTGGCCAACAAGGTGCTGTCCTCGCCCGGCGAGTTCGCCTGGGGTGGGGCCGCCAGCACGGCGTTCTGGGTCGACCCGGCCGAGGATATCACCGCGCTGCTGTTCACCCAGTTGTTCCCTTCCAGCACCCATCCGCTCCGTCCCCAACTCCGGCAACTGGTTTACCAGGCGCTGGTGGATTAGCGCGCGGGGCTATCCTGGTGGTGTCCTGAACCCATCGACCTGGAACCGGTTCGGGACAGCCGGTCTCAGGCCGCCAGATTCTGCGCGGCAAAGTCCCAGTTGATCAGCTTGTCGAGCACGGCCGCCACGTAATCGGCGCGTCGGTTCTGATAATCCAGATAGTAGGCGTGCTCCCAGACGTCGATGGTCAACAGCGGTTTCTGACCGTGGGCGACGGGCGTATCGGCGTTGCCGGTCTTGGTCACGATCAGCTTGTCGCCGTCCCTTACCAGCCAGGCCCAGCCGCTGCCGAATTGGCTGGTGGCAGCCTTGGCGAATTCGGTTTTGAACTGATCGAAACCGCCGAAGGATTTATCGATCAGTTCGGCCAGCGCGCCACCGGGTTTGCCGCCGCCCTTGGGTCGCAGACTGTTCCAGTAGAAGGCATGGTTCCAAACCTGCGCGGCGTTGTTGAAAACCGCGACTTGATCGGCCTTGCCGGAGGTGACCATGACGACGGCTTCGAGCGACTGATCGGCCAGCGGGGTACCCGCGACCAGTTCGTTTAGCTTGTTGACGTAGCCCTGATGGTGCTTGCCGTAGTGGAACCCAATGGTCTGCGCCGAGATGGTGGGGCTCAGCGCATCCTCGGGATAAGGCAGGGGCGACAGGGTAAAGGGGCCGTTGGCGGCGGCGGCGCGGGTCTCGCGGGGAAGCGCGAGGTCGCCCAGCGCCAGCGCGGCGGAGCCGGCCAGCAGGGTGGTTAGAAACCGACGGCGGTTCAGGGGGTATTGGGGCAGGGAAGCGGACATGGATGGTACTCCTGGTTGAGGCGCGCTGGGTCGGGATCAGGCACGGCGCGCCGTGCCGATCAACATGAAGTGTAGCCGACCGATCTGAAAGGGGCGGATACTCTCAGAGACTGTCGAAAAACCCCGAATTGATTTTTAAGCAAAATTCCCTGGGTGCGCGGGCTTCCAGCCCGCTGGAGAAGCCAAAAGCGGGCTGGAAGCCCGCGCACCCAGCAAAAAAATCAAACAGTTAGTTTTTGGACAGCTCCTCACTCGTGCCGCAATGCTTCGATGGGATCGAGCCGCGCGGCGCGGCGGGCCGGGAAATAGCCGAAGATCACGCCGATGGCCGCCGAAAACAGAAACGCCAGCAGATTGATGCCCGGATCGAACAGAAAGGGCACCTGCATGACTCTCGCCAGCCCGACCGAGGCCAGCGCGGCCAGCACGATGCCAAGGATGCCACCCAGTGCCGACAGCGCCACCGCCTCGACCAGAAATTGCAGCAGCACCTCCCGCTCCAGCGCGCCGATGGCCAGCCGGATGCCGATCTCGCGGGTGCGCTCCGTCACCGACACCAGCATGATGTTCATGATGCCGATGCCGCCCACCAGCAGGCTGACCGCCGCGACCGCCCCCAGCAGCATGGTCATGACCTTGGTGGTGCCGGTCATGGTTTCCGCGATCTGCCGGGTGTCGAGGATGGAAAAATTATCGTCCTCATTGGTGGCGATCTTGCGGCGTTCGCGCAGCAGCGACCGCAAATCGGCCATGACCCGGTCGGTGCTGGCGCTGTCCTCGACCGAAACCAGCAGGGTGCTGACGTCCTGATTGCCGGTCAGCCGCCGCTGCAGGGTGCGCAGCGGCATCACGATGGTGTCGTCCTGATCCATGCCCATGGCCGACTGGCCCTTGGATGCCAGCACGCCGATGACTTCACAGGAAAAATTACTGATTCGCAACTCGGCGCCGACCGCGGGCCGCGGGCCGAACAGCTCCTTGCGGACCGTTTCACCGATCACGCAGACCGCCTTGCCGGCGCGCTGCTCGGATTCCGCGAACGCGCGCCCGCCGGTCAGTCGCCAGTTGCCCACGGTGAAATAGGCGTCGGTGCTGCCGGTGATCGTGGTGGACCAGTTGTTCGCCCCATACACCACGGTCACCGATCGGTTGGTGCTGGGAGCGACGGCGTTGAGGCCGCCGATCTGGGTTTGGATCGCCTCGGCGTCGCCGACCTTGAACCGGGGCGCGCCCGCCGAATCACGCCCCGGACCGAGCCGTTGCCCGGGGCGCACCATGATCAGATTGCTGCCGAGACTGGCGATCTGGTCCGCCACCACGCGGGTCGCGCCGTTGCCGAGCGTCACCATGGTGATCACCGCGCTGACACCGATCACGATGCCGAGGATGGTCAGAAACGACCGCATGAGATTGCGTCGAATCGCGCGCAGGGCCAGTAGCAGGCTGCTCCAGAACATCAGTGCTTGTCCCCATTGCGGTGGTCCGCATCCACCCGACCGTCCAGAAAGTGGATGATACGCTTGGCGTAGCGCGCCATGTCGGGCTCGTGGGTGACCATCAGCACGGTGATGCCCCGGTCGCGGTTCAGCGCCACCAGCAAATCCATGATCTCATGGCTGCGCTGGGTGTCGAGATTACCGGTCGGTTCGTCGGCCAGCAGCATGGTGGGATGGGTGACGATGGCGCGGGCGATGGCGACCCGTTGCTGCTGGCCGCCGGACAGTTCGGCGGGGGTGTGCTTCTCCCATTGCCGCAGCCCGACCGCGTCGAGCGCCTCGCGCGCCCGTGCGTGGCGGGCGGCGCGTGGTTCGCCGCGATACAGCAGGGGCAGTTCGACGTTTTCCAGCGCGGTGGTCCGGGCCAGCAGGTTGAAACCCTGAAACACGAAGCCGAGGTAATAGCGGCGCAGCAGGGC
>JAVMKJ010000136.1:0-3324 GCA_031732855.1 Candidatus Competibacter sp. | reverse complement strand
CTGGCGGTGGCGGTCCTCGCCGTATTGCTGCCGTTGCAAGGCGCGAGCGCATGGCAGTCTTCCGGGGGCTACCCGGGTTATGGCGGTGGCTACCACGGAGGTCCGGGCTACCATGGTTACTACGGGGGCTACCGAGGGGGCTACCGAGGGGGTTACTACGGGGGCTACCGAGGGGGTTACTACGGGGGCTACCCGGGCGGCTGCTGGAATTGCGGGACGGCGGGCGCCGCCTTCGTCGGTCTGGCCGTCGGCGCCCTCGTCGGCTCCGCCATTGCCAATGCCTCGCAACCGCCGGTCGTGGTCGGCCCCCCGGGCCCCCCACCGCCCGGCGGTTGCAATTCGGTGATCGTGGGTGGCGTCCCCTACTATAACTGCGGAGGGTACAATCCGCGACCTTACTGGGGGGGTTACGGAGCGGTCGAGGGATGGCAGAGTAAGTGACCGGGCGGCAGGCGGCGTGGCATTCTATCCAGGCCCTCGGTCCATTTTCCGGAGTCCACCGGGGTTTCGCGGCGCATCGACGTCGGGTCGCGTTCTACCAACGGAACGTGGCCCCCAGCGCGGGGCCGGCCATGCGCATGTCCTCGAGGATCTCATCGCCGGTGGTCGAGTAGGAGAGATTGCGGTACACCAGCACGACGTCGCCCCAGTCGAAGCGATAACCGATTCCGGCCCAGCCCTGCCAGGTCCAGTTTGAATAGTTGCCGGCGCCGATGTCGAGATAATACGGCAGGAACCAGTCGCCGCCCTCGCCGAGCGCCACCGCGCCGCGCACGCCGACGATTCCGTCCCACACGTTGATCTTGTCCGAGGTACTGCCCGACCGCCCGAGCACGCCGTCCGGTCCGGAGAAACTCAGGTCGGTCGAGACCTTCAGGCCCAGATAGCGCACGCCGCCGAAAACATCCAGCGTCCCGGCAGTGCTCCGCGCTGCGGTGTAACTGCCGATGCCCTCCCAGATCAGCGCCTTGATATCCGCGTTCACGTTCGCATCAATCGGCAACGGCTCGTTACCCGCAGGTCCCCGCACGGTTTTGATTTTCCCTTGCTCGCTGCTGAAATCGTTGTAGACCAGATCCATCGCCAGCGCCCAGTCGCCCTTGCGCGCCTCGAAGGTGCCCATCAGGGCGAAATCCAGATTGCTGAGATAGCTGTCCGGCTTGACTTCGACCTCGACCGTTTTGCCCCCGCCCAAGGGGGTGTTGAGCTGGATCGTCTGGTAGATGTTCGGGAACCAGGCATACGGCGTGAGGCTGTAGTGCCACTGTCCGTCGTACATGTCCACCCCGGCGCCCGCCGCCGTGCCGACCGCCGCCAGGAGACCGGCGCCCGCCGCCCAGAGCCCCGCCTGCAATACTTGCTTTCGAATCATGGTTCGCCTCCCGGGCTTCGCCTTAAGTGACAGGATTTTCATGGGCCTCATTTCGCGATGTGGCTCAAAACAGTAAGAATGGGCTGGCTGGAGATCTGGATCAGGCCGCCAAAGGGTTGGTCCAGTTCCAGGATCAGGAAGATGGCGCCGGAGACCGCGAGGACCCCGACCACCAAGGCAAGGTTGGCGGTCGCGTTGGGTGGCGCGAACAGGCTGAAACTGAGAAAGATAGCCATCAGCCAAGAGATCACCACGATCAGTAGCGCCATGGAAATGCTGGGGATCGACTCGGCAATCAGCATCGCTTGAAGCTGGCCGATTTCCACTGCGAGGGTCGCCGCCTGGGCTTGGAGACTGCGCTGTATGTCATCGCGCGGGGACAGATGCTGGATGGCGAAATAGGCGGCATCGGCCCCCGGGGTGTTGGGAGCCAACTGGACCAGCCCGTTCCCTTCTCCAGGCCACATGCGCCGGACCCTCTCCTCGACCATGGCGCGAAGCTGGGCGCGAACTTCCGCGGCTTCCGGTCCGTAGTCGGTCAGCACTCGGTCGAGGAAGGCGACCTTGGCGGCTATTTGACGCACGTTGCTTTGTTCGTTGTCGTAGTCGCCTTTTGCCGAACTCACGAGCAACCCCAAGAGCAAGGCCGCCATGGTCGCGACCATGCCCATGGCGAGTTTTACCGTATCCTTGGTGTCCTGACTCAGGTGATGCTCGGGAAGGAGGCGACGAAGACCCATCCCGAGCAATACCACGCCGAACAGGCAGGCAGAAATAACGGCGGTGAAAAGAATGGTATTCATCGACTTACCCACGGCTCCCCCTGGTGGATCTGGCCAAGCCGCGCCTGGAGCCGTTGTGCCCGGCCAGCACAGGTTTTTGGATAATCGATAATTATCATTTTGAAAGCGTCCGAATGCTTAACCCATTGCGACAACAGCCTGCTAATTTCCAAAGATGAACAGTCATGATCGCTCCCCTGTCGATGGAAACGCCGACAGTTTCCCACAACAGTGCCCTGTCAATGAAGGCTGGTTGCGGGTTGGCCCGCTCGTCGCGGTTCCCCAGGTTCTGCGGGAACTGGGTTTTGATCCGCTGGAAGCGATCGACGGTGTCGGTCTTGATTTGAGTCTGTTCGAAGATTCCGAGAACGCGATTTCCTTCGCCGCCATGGGCCGGCTGCTGAAGCGGTGCGCGGCGCGGACGCAATGTCCCCATTTCGGCTTGCTGGTCGGACAAAGGGGTGGACCGGCCTCCCTGGGCATCGTTGGCCAATTGCTCCAGCACTCGCCGGATGTCGGTTCGGCATTGCGCGGCGCGATTCTCCATCTGCACGTGCACGACCGGGGCGCGGTTCCGGCGTTGGCGGTCGAACGGGGCGTGGCAGTGCTGAGCTACCTGATTTACCAGCCAAGAGTGGAAGGCGCCGACCAGATTTACGACGGCGCCATGGCCATCATCTTTAATACCCTGCGCGCACTATGCGGCCCGGCCTGGCTCCCCACCGAGGTGCTGTTTTCCCGCCGTCGGCCCGGCAATATCCAACCGTATCGCGACTTCTTTGGGGTACCGCTGCGGTTCGACAGAGAGCAGACCGCGTTGGTGTTTCCGGCCAAGTGGCTCGACCGCGCCGTGCCGGGCGCCGATCACATCCCGCGCCAGCGGATCGAGCGACGGATCGCCGCGCTCGCAAGTATGGACCATCCCGACCTGGTCAGCCAGTTGCGCCGCGTGCTGCGAGTCCTGCTGATCGCGCGTCGGAGTTCCCTGGAACAGGTGGCCCAACTCTTCTCCATGCATGGTCGTACCCTGAACCGGCGGCTGAAGGCGCGGGGCACTACCTTCCAGGGGGTGGCGGACGAAGTACGTTACGAGATCGCGCGCCAGTTGGTGGAACACACCCACATGTCCATGAGCGAGATCGCGGCCACTCTCGACTACGCGACCGCCAG
>JAVMKJ010000135.1:0-17387 GCA_031732855.1 Candidatus Competibacter sp. | reverse complement strand
GTCAAGGATCGCATGTACCGCCTGCTGAGCGACCACCGCTCCTTCTACAGCCAGTTCGCCAAATCCACGGTCGCGTTCGAAACCCCCCTGGGCTTCTTCACCAATTTCGTGCTGGAGAAAAACCGCGACGAACTGGACATCAAGAAGGGCGGTATCTTTCCCATCGTCCACGGCGTGCGCAGCCTGGCCCTGGAGTATCGGCTGCCGCAGACCAATACCGTGGATCGCATCACCATGTTAAGCCAGCGCAACCTGTTCCAACCGTCTTTCGGCGTCGAATTGAGCGAGGCGTTCGCCTACCTGTCCACCCTGCGCACTCAGGCCGGCCTGCGGAAAATCGAGCGGGGCTTGCCGCAGGACAATTATCTGAATCCCAAGGACCTCAACAAGCTGGAACGGGAATTGCTACGCGATTCGTTCAAGATCGTCAACGAGTTCAAGAAATTCGTCGCCTACCACTTCAAGCTCGGGATGATCAGTTGACCGGAAAACCCCAGCCAAAGGCTGTCCCTTGAAAACGCATCTGCAAGCACTCATCGCCCAGGCCCTCCAACAACTGCGCCGGGACGGGCTGCTGCTGCCCGACGCCGCTTCGGTGACCATTCCGCTGGAACGCACCCGCGACCGGGCCCACGGCGACTTCGCCAGCACCATCGCGCTCGTTCTGACCAAAACCGCGCGTCGCAAACCCCGCGACCTGGCCGAACTCATCGTCGCCGCCCTGCCCCATTCCGATCATATCGCCAAGGTGGACATCGCCGGCCCCGGCTTCATCAACTTTTTTCTGGCACCAACCGCCTATCACGCCGTGGTCGAGGAGATTCTCGAGCGGGGCGACACCTTCGGCCGGAGCGAACTCGGCGGCGGCCGGCGAGTGCAGGTGGAGTTCGTTTCCGCCAATCCGACCGGTCCCCTCCACGTCGGTCACGGCCGGGGCGCGGCTTTCGGCGCCACGGTCGCCAACCTGCTGGACGCGGTCGGCTATCAGGTGCACCGCGAATACTACGTCAACGACGCCGGGCGGCAGATGAACATTCTGGCCGCCAGCATCTGGCTGCGCTATCTGGAGCACTGCGGCGAGCGCTTCCGCTTTCCCGGCAATGGCTACCGGGGCGAGTACGCGCGCGACATCGCCGCCCGGCTCTACGCCGAACATGGCGCTGCCTACGCGGCCCCGGCGGCCCAGGTCTTCGACCAGTTGCCCCAGGATGAAGTCCTGGACGAGAACGGCGACATCGTGGTGTCCGGCGACAAGGAAGCCCATATCGACGCCCTGGTCGAGCGCGCCCGTACTCTGTTGGGCGATCATCGCTACCGCTACGTCTTCGAACTGGGCCTGAACACCCTCCTCGACGACATCCGCGACGACCTGAAAGAATTTGGGGTAGTCTACGACCAGTGGTACTCGGAACTCACTCTGGCCGAACGCGGCGCGGTCAATCGGACCATCACCCGGCTGCGGGATGCCGGCCACGTCCACGAAAAAGACGGGGCGCTATGGTTCCGCTCCAGCGCCTTCGGCGACGAAAAGGACCGGGTGGTGCAGCGGGAAAACGGCCAAACCACCTACTTTGCCTCGGACATCGCCTATCACCTGGAGAAATTCGAACGCGGGTTCGACTGGGTGATCGACGTGTGGGGCGCCGACCATCACGGCTACATCCCGCGGGTCAAGGGCGCGCTGCGGGCGTTGGGCCTGGATCCCGACCGGCTGGACGTGCTGCTGGTACAGTTCGCCATCCTGTACCGCAACGGGGAACGGGTACAGATGTCCACCCGGTCCGGCGAATTCGTCACCCTGCGCGAACTGCGCCGGGAGGTCGGCAACGATGCCGCCCGCTTCTTTTACGTCATGCGCAAGAGCGAACAACACTTGGATTTCGACCTCGACCTAGCCAAATCGCAGTCCAAGGATAATCCTGTATACTACATACAATACGCACATGCACGGGTGTCTAGTGTCATTCGTCAGTTACGTGAGAAAGGACTGTCTCGGGCCGAGAGGCGCGGTCGGACCCATCTGGCGCTGTTGGCCGAACCGCACGAAGAGGCCTTGCTGATCGCGCTGTCCCGCTATCCGGAGGTGGTGGAAACCGCCGCCCTCAACCACGAGCCGCATCTGCTCGCCCACTATTTGCGGGAACTGGCCAACGCCTTCCACACCTATTACAACGAACACCGGGTCCTGGTGACCGACGATGTGCTGCGCGACGCCCGCCTCGATCTGAGCCTGGCCACGCGGCAGGTCATCAGAAACGGTCTTACCCTGTTGGGCGTCTCGGCCCCGGAGGTCATGTGAGCATCCAACGCGACTACAAGCCCGCGTCGGCCTGGCAGCGCCGCCGCCGGGCCGTGCGCCGTCACGGTTTGCTGGTCATCACCCTGATCCTGATCGGCCTGTTCGGCGGATTGCTGGCCTACATCAAGGGCGACCGCCACCAGCAGGCTCCAGCCACCGCCGCCATTCCGTCGGCCGCTCCCGTTCAACCGGCCCGCGCGACCGCCACCGCGCCGGCGCCGAAAGTGATTGTGCCCGAACCCGCGCCGGCGCCAGTCAAACCCAAATACGACTTCTATACCGAATTGCCCAAGCGCCAGGTCGATATCCAGCAGGAGGAGATCAATCCGCGCGCGACTCCCCCTTCGCAACCGCCCCCCAGGACGCAACCGGCGAACGAACCGCTCCGGAAGCCGGCGGCTCCGCAAAAGAGCGCCACGCCGCCGACCGTGGCTGCCTTGTCCGGTGGCATTCGATCCATGGCGCGCCCGGACTCCGCGGACCCGCCCCATGGCGTTCAATCCGCTCGACCGCTCGCCAACCGACCGGGAATCGCGGTCAAAACCCAGTGAGGCCACCAACGGGATGCGCTTCTTCCAACGTCGTGACCCTTTCCTCGGGCAAGGCGGCACCCCATCCGGTGACTCCAGGGTTTTGCCATGAACCTTCCCGACACCGTCCGGAGCTACTTGGACCGACTGCGTGTCACCTACCGGTTGATCCCTTGTCCGGCCGGCGAAAGCCTTATTCAAATTGCCGCGGCGCTCGACCTCCCTCCTCGCTGGACGGCGCGAACCGTACTCCTGCGAGACGCCTCCGGGCTGGTGATGGCTGTCCTGCCATGCAATCACATTCTGGATTTTTCGATGCTTTGCCAGTTGTTGCGGCGCGATCTGGAACCCCTCTACGGTGCCGAAGCCGCCCGTTTCTTCCAGAATCACGGCTGCAAGGCCGGCTCTCATCCGCCTTTGCCCGATGCGTTCGGCCTATCGGCCCTGGTCGATGAAAACCTGGTCGCGGATGGAGATCATGAAGTCTACTTCGATGGGGGCAACAGCGATACCCTGGTCGGCATGCACAACGCTGATTTTCGCCACTTGCTCGCCCGGGCGCGCTGGGAACGCTTCGCGGTTCCGACCGACCATCTCGATTCCCTGATGAGCCAGCAGGCGTTCACTCCGCAACATCTGATCAGCATCACCAACCGCTACACTCCGGCGCAATTGCGCCAGGGCATTGAAGCCATCACCGAACTGCCGGTGATGCCCCCGACCGCGCAACAGATCCTGATGCTGCGCGACAACTCGCGGATTGATGTCCAGGACATCATCCGGATCGTCGAACTGGACCCCAGCCTTGCCGCGCAAGTCGTGTATTGGGCACGCTCTCCCCTGCACGGCCATCATGGCGCGGTGGATTCGCTGGAAACCGCCATCGGCCAGATACTGGGCGCCGAAAACACGCTCAACCTGCTACTCGGTTCCAGCATGGGCCAGAGCTTCCGGCTTCCGGTCGACGGACCGGTCGGTCTGGAGGCTTTCTGGCGTCACAGCATCTACTGCGCTTCCCTGATCGGCGAACTGGTCAAGGTTCTGCCCGAGCCGGCTCGCGTCAAGCCGGGACTCGCCTATCTGTGCGGGTTGCTGCACAATTTCGGCTACCTGGTGCTGGGCCACGTGTTTCCAGCCCGCTTCTTCCTGTTCAACCGCTTTCTGGCGGTCAACCGGAACGTATCCCTGAGCGCCGTCGAACGATATGTCCTGGGTGTCGAGCACTGGCATATCGGCGCCTGGCTGATGCAGGCATGGAACATGCCGGAGGAAGTGATCTCGGCGGTACGCTGGCACCATAGCGAGGATTGCACGCAACCGCACGCCGAATACTCCAACCTGGTTCTGATCGCCAACCGGTTGCTGCACCATTTCGGCCTGGCGGAGGAGCACAACAACCGGCTGCCCGCCCTGGCCATGTTCACGCTCGGCATCACCCGCGACCAAGCGATGGAAGCGCTCGCGCGGGTACAGTCCAGCATGGCGCAACTCGATACCCTGTCGGAGGCGCTGCGGCTGCCCAGCGGGGGTTGATCGGCGCCAACCACGCGGAGGTGGCCGTGAAGGCGTGGGTGGATCGGAGACTGGATCCGCAATCCTTGATAACGATGCTCGATGAAGCTGAAGGGGATATGCGATGAATCGTTTTGCGAATACTTGGCGAAATGAGACAACCCCTGGGACGAGCGAGTGACTTACGGGAGCGACGAGCAGTGGAATGGGCAGAGGTATTGGCCGATCCGGTCTTGCAGGATTTGCCTTACAAGATCGAATTAAACGAGTACGGGAAAATCGTGATGAGTCCGGCATCCAACCGGCATAGCCTGCTACAGGGAGATTTGATTCGGTTGCTCGGAGGTCAATTGCCGGGACGGGTATTTCCCGAATGCTCCATTCAGACTACGAAAGGGGTCAAGGTGGCGGATGTGGTTTGGTGCTCGGTGGACTTCATTCACCGGTACAATTTCACTACGCCCTATCCGCATGCACCGGAGTTGTGCGTGGAAATCGTGTCGCCTTCCAATAGCCGACAGGAATTGGCGGAAAAAATCATGCTTTATCTGGCTGCCGGGGCACGGGAAGTCTGGATCGTATTTGAAGATGGTCAGATTGAAATTTACGATGCCAGCGGCCGGCTGGAGCGTTCGGCGTTGTTGCATCCGATTACGCTGGAGTTGTCAATTCTCTAGCAGATATCCGCTACGGTTCCAGATAGGTGTAACCGTCCAATCCAGCGCCCAGTTCCGCCAAGTAAACCGCCTGTTGCTCCGGGTCTAGATCGGCGGCGGCGATCTTCTCGCGATAGGCCACCCGCAGCGCTTCCGGTTCGAACCCCACGTAGCGCAGCAAATCCGTCACCGTATCGCCCCGCACCGGCTCCACCAGCCGGTAACCGCCGTCCTCGGTCAGTTCCACGTTGACGGCGGCGGTATCGCCGAACAGATTGTGCATGTCGCCGAGGATTTCCTGGTAGGCCCCCAGCAGGAAAATCGCCAGCCGGTAGGGCTCGCCGGTCCGCCAGGGCGGCAGCGGCAACGTGGTTTCCACCCCTTCCCCGTCCACGTAGCGCTGGATGCAGCCATCGGAATCGCAGGTCAAATCCTGCAGGACCGACCGGCTGGTCGGCGGTTCGTCCAACCCCCGCAGCGGCAGGATCGGAAAGATCTGGTCCAGCGCCCATGCATCGGGCATCGACTGGAACACCGAAAAGTTCAGGAACAGCTTCTCCGCCAGTTTCTCGTTCAGTTCGTCCAGCAACTCGCGATGGGCGCGGACGCCGGGATTGAGGAAGGGCCGCAGTTTGCGGCAGATGGCGAAATAGAGCTGCTCGGCGCGGGCGCGCTGCTCCAGCCGCACCACCCCGTGGAGATACATGTCCCGCGCCTCGGCCAGCCAGTAGGCGGCATTGTGGTAGACCTCCACCGCCGACCCGCGCGAAAGGCTCCGATACACTTCCCAGAACTTGTGCAGGATCAGAGGATCGCCGGCGCCGGGCAGCGGCGGCGGTCGGTCTCCTGGCGGCGGCTCGCGATCGATCGCCTCGGTGATCAGCAGGGCGTGATGGGCGGTCAGCGCCCGACCCGACTCGCTGAACAGATGCGGATGCGGCAGGTTCTGCTCGACGCAGACCTCCCACAGGGCGGAAACCACGTTGTTGGCATACTCCCGCACGCTGTAGTTCATCGAACAGTCACCGCGCGAACCGGTGCCCTCGTAATCCACCCCCAGCCCGCCGCCGACGTCCACCCAGCGGGGGGAAGCACCCAACCGCCACAGGTCGGTGTAATAGCGCCCCACTTCCCGCAGGCCGCGCTGGATGTCGTGGATATTGGCGATCTGCGAGCCGAGATGGGCGTGCAGCAGGGTGAGGGTGTCCAGCATCCCCAACTCCTTCAGTCGCCGCACCGCCTCCAACACCTGGCTGGCGGACAAGCCGAACTTGGATTTCTCGCCGCCGGTGTTCTGCCACTTGCCGGCGCCGATCGAGGCCAGTCGCACCCGAATTCCCAGTTGCGGCCGGACGCCCATCCCCCGCGATTCCTCGATGACCAGATCCAGTTCGGACAGCTTCTCGATCACGTTGAATACGTTCAGGCCCAGTTGCCGGCCGATCAGTCCCAGGCGGAGGTACTCCCGATCCTTGTAGCCGTTGCAGACCACCACGCCGCCCGGTTGGGACAAACCCAATACGGCCATCAGCTCGGGCTTGCTGCCGGCCTCCAGCCCCACCCGCGAACCGCCGTGGCGGACGATCTCGCTGACCACCCGCCGCTGTTGGTTGACCTTGATCGGGTATACCGCGGTATAACCACCCCGGTAGTCGAGATCGGCGATGGCGGCGGCGAAGGCATCGCACAGGGTATCGACCCGGTCGTGCAGGATATGGTCGAACCGCGCCAGCACCGGCAGACCATAACCTCGAGCGCGCAGATCCCCGGCCAAGGCGGATAGATCGACGCCAGGATGGCCCCGATGACGCGGGGAGCGTACCCGCACCCGGCCGCCATCGTCGATCTCAAAGAAGCCACCGCCCCAGCGGATGGTGTTATATACTTCGCGCGCCTGGGCCACGGTCCAGGGTGGCTGTGGCTGCCGCAAGTCGTTCAATGCCGTTCAACCTCCGCGGGATAAGGTCTCGACGTGACGCTGGACCATCACTGGTTTTCAGAAATCCACCCGGCGACGGGCTCCGCCTTCTCCCTCAAGCTTCAGGGCAAGCTGCACGAAGCGCGAAGTCCTTATCAGCGGGTCGCCGTCTATGCCACCGAAGCCTTCGGCAACCTGATGGTGATCGACGGCTATATTATGCTGACCAGTCGTGACAATTTTCTGTATCACGAGATGATGGCCCATCCGGCATTGTTCAGCCACCCAAATCCCCGGCGGGTGCTGATCGTCGGCGGCGGCGACTGCGGCACCCTGCGGGAAGTGCTCAAGCATCCGGGCGTCGAAACGGCTACTCAGGTGGATATCGACGACGAAGTCACCCGGGCTTCCGAACGCTACTTCCCCGAACTGTGCGAGTCCAACGGCGATCCGCGGGCGCGATTGCACTTCGACGACGGCTTGGCCTGGGTCAGGAACGCCGAACCGGGCAGCTATGACCTGATCATCGTGGACAGCACCGATCCGGTCGGACCGGCCGAGGGATTGTTCGCCGAGCCATTTTTCCGCGACTGCCATCGCGCGCTCGGCGTTGATGGATTGCTGGCGCAGCAGAGCGAGTCGCCGCTTTTCCACCTCGACAGCATCCTCGTGCCGCTGCACCGGACTCTGCGAGCCGCTGGCTTCGCCGACTCCCACACCCTGCACTTTCCGCAGTGCGTCTATCCCTCCGGCTGGTGGACCGCCACCCTCGCGCGCAAAACCGGCCGGGTCGCCGACTTCCGCGAAGCCGACGCCGCCGCCAAACCGTTCGCCACCGAATACTACAACGCCGAGATCCATCGCGCCGCGCTGGCCACGCCGGAATTCATGCGGCGGGCGCTGGCCGCGGAGGGGTAGGAAAAAACACGAGGGCGGAACCCGCCGTGGGCCCCGCCCTGCCCGATGCGCCCCATGGCACCGGGTTACAGCGCGCTCGGGCCGATTTCGCCGGTGCGAATCCGGATCGCGCGCTCCAGATCGTAGACGAAGATTTTGCCGTCGCCGATCTTGCCGGTGTTGGCGGTGGAACAGATCGCCTCCACCACCTTGTCCACCAGGCCATCGTCCACGGCGATTTCCAGCTTGACCTTCGGCAGGAAATCCACCACGTACTCGGCGCCGCGATACAGCTCGGTGTGGCCTTTCTGTCGGCCGAATCCCTTGACCTCGGTGACCGTGATGCCCTGTACGCCGATGCCCGACAGCGCCTCCCGCACGTCGTCCAGCTTGAACGGTTTGATGATTGCAGTGACTAGCTTCATGGATACCCTCTAGCGTTCGCCTGATTTAAGACCAAAGCCTGTGCGGGAATATAACCGAAATCCATGGCCATGCGCGATTGTAAACGGACATCGGAACCCCGCGGCACCCGATGTCCGCCACCGGCCACCATTACAGGTTGTAACCGCGCTCGTCGTGCAGGGCGATATCCAGACCTTCGGTCTCCTGTTCTTCGGTAACGCGCAATCCAACCACCACATCCACGATCTTCAGAATCACGAAGCTCAGGACGCCGGAGTACACGACGGTGAACGCCGCGCCCTTGAACTGCGCCCACAACTGCCCTCCCAAGGTCACGCCTTCCGCCAGACCCACGCCACCCATGATCTTGTCGGCGCACAGGCCGGTCAGAATGGCGCCGATGATGCCACCGACCGCATGGACGCCGAACACATCGAGGGAATCGTCATAGCCCAAAGCCCGCTTGAGCTTGGTCGAAGCCAGGAAGCAGACCACGCCCGCCGCGACGCCGATCAGCAGCGCGCCCATTGGACCCGCCGTGCCGGAAGCCGGCGTGATCGCCACCAGGCCGGCCACCGCGCCGGACGCGATGCCCAGTACGCTGGGCTTGCCGTGAGATAACCACTCGGCGAACATCCACGCCAGGGCCGCCGTCGCGGTTGCAATCTGAGTCACCGCCATCGCCATGCCGGCGGTACCGTTGGCCGCCACCGCGCTGCCGGCGTTGAAGCCGAACCAGCCCACCCACAGCATCGAAGCCCCCATGAGGGTGTAGGTCAGATTATGCGGTGGCATCGCGGTATGCGGATACCCCTTGCGCTTGCCGATGACCAGACAGGCCACGAACCCGGCGATACCCGCGTTGATATGCACCACGGTGCCGCCCGCAAAGTCCAGTACACCCCAACTGCTGCCGATCAGCGAGCCGGCTCCACCCCAGACCATGTGCGCCACGGGCAGATAAACCAGGGTAAACCACAACCCCATGAACAACAGCAGCGCGGAGAATTTCATCCGATCCGCGAAGGCGCCGACGATCAGCGCCGGGGTGATGATGGCGAAGGTCATCTGGAACACCATGAACACCGTTTCCGGGATGGCGTTCGTTACCGTCGTGACGGGTTGCCACAGGCTCTCCACCGTAACGCCGCTCAGAAAAGCCTTGGCGAAGGTACCAATGAAGGAATTCAGATTGACCACGCCCGCTTCCATGCCGCTGGCATCGAACGCCAGGCTGTAACCGTACAGCACCCACAGTACCGTCACCAATGCGGTGATGGCAAAGCACTGCATCATCACCGACAGCACATTCTTGGCGCGCACCATGCCGGCGTAGAACAGCGACAGGCCGGGAATGGTCATGAACAGCACCAGCGCGGTCGAGGTCAGCATCCAGGCGGTATCGCCGGTATCCAGCGCCGGTTTCGCGGTCTCCTGGGCCACGGCCAGCGCGGGCGCCAGCCCCGCCAGCAACCATAGCGGGCGACCGTTTCTCACTACGTGCATCGCTCTACTCATCAGTGGGTTTCTCCTGTTGTAAACGAAAACGGTGGGGAATATCCGCGAACGAATCGGCCTTACAGGGCTTCCGGTCCGGACTCGCCGGTACGGATTCGGACGGCGCCCTCGAGGTCGTAAACGAAAATCTTGCCATCACCGACCTTTCCGGTATTGGCGGCCCGGGAAATTGCCTCGATCACCCGGTCGGCCAGTTCGTCGGTCACCCCGACCTCGATCTTGATCTTGGGTAGAAAATCCACCACGTATTCCGCTCCCCGGTACAGTTCGGTATGGCCCTTCTGTCGGCCGAATCCCTTGACTTCGGTTACCGTTATGCCTTGCGCGCCCACTTCCGAAAGTGCCTCTCGAACATCGTCCAGCTTGAACGGTTTGATAACCGCGGTAATCAGTTTCATGGGTCGAAATCTCCTGTGGCTTTGGAATACCCCCGAGGGGCGCGATTAGGTTGGCCCGGCATGACAGCATTTCCCGAACCCCAATGGTTCATGTTGTTTTTACCATCAAGCATTTCATGTGCCAATTAAAATAATTATTAAAATACAATAAGATAATTAAATTTCCACTCTTGATCCCGGTTAATTTCGCCCTTGCCCGAACCCGGGCTCCGAATCGCGCACCCTTTTGGTGCGCACCGGTCGGTACGCAAAATCCGGAAATTCCCGTTACACTTGGAAACGGCAATCCACATTCCCGGAGAAATGGCGATGATCGACCCAAAATCCTTTGATGACCTGGCCAAGCGTTTCGCCGAGGCGCTGCCGCCCAGCTTCAAGCAGTTCCAGACCGAGATGGAAAAAAACTTCCACGCCGCCCTGCAGGCGACCTTCGCCAAGCTGGAACTGGTGACGCGCGAGGAATTCGACGTGCAGCAGGGCGTGCTGGCCCGCACCCGCGCCAAGCTGGAGGAACTGGAAAAGCATGTCGCCGAACTGGAGGCGAAAGTCGCCGGTGGCAAGCGGCGCAAGAGCACGGAAAAACCCGTCGAACAGGAAGACGGGGAGTAGAACGAAAGCGGAAATCTCCGACCGGCGCGCCATCTTACGAGACTCGATGGGTACGCTGATGAGTGTTGCAATCACTCAACTCCCTCTCCCGCCGCGCCCTTCTCCGCAACCGGGAGAGGAGAAAAAACGATTGTCCCCTGTGAGGGGGGCGGCCAATGGAATTGGGGGTCCAGGATGCACCAAATAGGTGCAAACCGTTCTTGCGAACGCGCGTCGCGGTCTGGCGGTCGCGCCCTCGGCGCCCGATAGCCGTCCCGCGGGACTTTCATGTCGCTCGCCATCGTCTATACCCGGGCTCAGGTCGGTATCGACGCCCCGCTGGTCAGCGTGGAAGTGCATCTGTCCGGCGGTTTGCCGGGACTGTTCATCGTCGGCCTGCCGGAAGCGGCGGTGAAGGAAAGCAAGGACCGGGTGCGCGGCGCGATCCTGAACAGTCAGTTCGAATTCCCGGCCCGCCGCATCACCATCAACCTGGCGCCGGCCGACCTGCCCAAGGAAGGTGGCCGCTTCGACCTGCCGATCGCGCTGGGCATCCTGGCCGCTTCGGGGCAGATCAAGCGCGAACGACTGGGCCAGTACGAGTTCCTCGGCGAACTCGCCCTGGGGGGCGAGCTGCGCGGCATCCGCGGGGCATTGCCGGCCGCCCTCGCCTGCCGCGACGCCCGGCGCACGCTGCTGGTGCCGGGCGACAACGCCGACGAGGCGCTGCTGGTGGGCGGGGTCACCGTGCTGGGCGCGGCGCATTTGCTGGAAGTCTGCCGGCAGTTGGCGACCGGAGCCGCCCTGCAACCCTCCACCGCCCGGCCACGCCCGTCGCCGGAATCCTTCCTGGAGCGGGATCTGAGCGACGTGCGCGGCCAGCACCACGCCAAGCGCGCGCTGGAAATCGCCGCCGCCGGCGGTCACAACCTGCTGCTGATCGGTCCCCCCGGCACCGGCAAGACCATGCTCGCCAGCCGGCTACCGGGCATCATGCCGCCGCTGAGCGAAGTGGAGGCGTTGGAAACCGCCGCCATTGCCTCGATCAGCGCGCAGGGACTGGACCTGAGGCAGTGGGGCATCCGGCCGTTCCGAGCACCGCACCACACCGCCTCGGCGGTGGCGCTGGTGGGCGGCGGCGGGCAACCCCGACCCGGCGAGATTTCGCTGGCCCATCACGGCGTGCTGTTTCTGGACGAGTTGCCGGAATACGACCGGCACGTGCTGGACGTGCTGCGCGAACCGCTGGAATCGGGGCGGATCACCATTTCCCGCGCCGCTCGCCAGGCCGACTTTCCGGCGCGGTTCCAGTTGGTGGCCGCGATGAATCCCTGCCCCTGCGGCTATCTGGGCGACGCCGAACGGCGTTGCGGCTGCGGGCCGGAGCAGGTGCGCCGCTACCGGGCGCGGGTATCGGGACCACTGGTCGACCGGATCGACCTGCACATCGAAGTACCGCGGCTGGCCCATCGGTTACTGCGCGGCGATACCCCGGAGGAAAGCAGCGCGGCGGTGCGCGCCCGGGTCTGCGCCGCGCGCGACCGACAACTGCGGCGGGCCAGCAAGGCCAACAGCGCGCTCGGCACCCGCGAGATCGAGCGTCATTGCGCTCTGAACGACGCCGACCATCGGTTGCTGGAACAGGCGCTGGAACGGCTGGGGCTGTCTCCCCGCGCCTATCACCGCATTCTGAAGGTGGCCCGGACGATCGCCGACCTGGCCGACAGCGACGGCATCCGGACGCCGCATCTTACCGAGGCCATCAGCTATCGCGCGCTGGACCGGGCGCGGGCGCGCTAGGAAAATCCAGCATCCCGATTCGTCAGCATCGCGAGTGAAAGCATCATGCACCGCTTCAACCGTATTCCCGTCTTCGTTCGATCGAAACCGCTCCGCCTTGCGCTACTGGGGGCACTGTTTCTGCTGTGGACCGCGCCGATCTCCACGCGAGCGCAAATCTCCGACGCCAAGGTGGAGGCCTTGGTGGAAGCGTTGCGCGTATCGGCTCCGAAATCCGGCCCCGACGCCGGCCTCTACAGCGACTGGCGGATCATGCCGGACAACATCGTCCGCTGGTCCAAGCGCTGCCTCAACCAGGACGTGACGCCGGAACAGTTCGCCGCCGACCAGGCACTGGCCCGGCAGGTGCTGGTCTGCGTGATGGGGAAAGTGTTGCGCGAAGAATTGGCCGCCAGCGACAACAACGAGATCGTGGCCGTGCAACGCGCCGCCGCCTGGTGGATGGTCGGCGATCCCAACCAGTATCGCAGCGGCTCCACCAGCGGCTATACCCTGCGGGTGCTCGAGGCGTACCTCAGATTTTTCTGAGGGCCGCGAATCGCGAATCAAACTCCCTATCTCCCCATTTCCCTTTCCGGCTCAACGGGCATGACGGCTGATGCTGCGTGGGAAAAAAGTCCGCCGGTCGTAATCCCGAAAACGGTAGAGCCGCGCCGGTCGGCCCGAGCCGTCGCGCAGCTTGCCGGGAATCTCCTCCAGCATGTCGGCCTGGGCGACTCGGCGGCGGAAGGAACTTTTGTCCAGCGGTTGCTGCAGAATGATCTCGTATGTCCGCTGCAACTCCGGCAGGGTGAACTCCTCCGGCAGCAGGTGCACGGCAATGTGGGTGTACTCGAGCTTGGAGCGCAGCCGTTCGACCGCGTCGGCCAGAATGCGGGCATGATCGAAGGCCAGATCGAAACTCACTCCATCGCCCCGCACCGGCACCCAGCGCACCGCCTCCTGATTGCCGCCGAGCCGCACCGAGTCCGAGGCCATCAACGCGAAGTAGATGCTGGTCGCGGTCCAGCCCCGCGGGTCGCGATCGCGGGAACCGTAGGTCTTCAATTGCTCCAGATAGGGGGCGTGCACGCCGGTCTTCTCGACCAGCTTGCGCACGGCGCAGGCGTCGATGGAATCGTCGAGTCGCAGGTCCAGAAAACCGCCCGGCAGCGCCCACCACCCCTTGCGGGGATGCTCGGCCCGCTTGACCAGCAGAACCTGCAATCGCTCGTCCCGGATGGTGAAAATCACCAAGTCCACGGTGAAGGATGGCTTGTCGTACGGAGAAGGGTCGTAATGGCGCGGAAATTCCGCTTCGCCGGAATCGATCGTGGGTGTGTTCATGATCTCAATCCTTTCCGACGAAGGCTCCCAAGCCGATGTCATCGACATTGAACACCCGTTGCCTGCCGTAATCAGCCAACACCTGACGCAGCCGGCGCCCGACGAAATCGTCATGGAGGTCGGAAAAATCCAGCAGGTCCCGCGCCACGGGCAAAACATCCAGCCGTTCGCGGGTTTCGGCGTTCACGAAAGAACTCAGACCATCCGTGGCCACGGCCACCACCGGCAGGACGGCCAGGCGGAAGCCGAACACGGTGGGGGAATCGAAGGGTTCGAGTCGGGTCGCGACCCCGGTTTCATTCAGGTAACGAACGGTCCGAGCCACCGCCGGATCGCCGATGACCTCCCGATACAGGGCGCATCGCTCGGAATCCAGCAGATAGGACAGATAATAGGGGGCATTTTCGGCGTATTCGACCTGAATTGCCGCCACTTCGCCATCGGCGCGGCGGACGGCGATGCAGCCGTCCCCGTAGAGATGAACGAACACCGTTTCCCCCTCGCACCAAGCGACCAGCAGGGTGGCGTCGAGCACGGTCGGATCCATGCCCAGATCCCGCGCCTGCCGGGCCGCCCGGCGCGCGATCCGCCGTCCCAGCCGCCAATGCCGGGCGTTTCGCTCCGTCTCATCCGAAGCCGCAAGCGCGAACCCGGGCAACAGGCGGCGAGCGTTCAGCGCCAGCAAGCGTGCCCCCACATCGCTATCCGGGGTGGCCGAGCAGCCGTCGGCCAGAATCACGTAGGGAAATGGCTCCCCTCCCTGGCAGACATAGTCCTGACAGAGCAGGTGCAGCTTGCCGATGGTGTAGTGCGAGTCCAGAGCAATCTTCATGAGGGGGTCCGTAGGCTTTTATTTGGACGCCCGCGCCGGGTCGTGATGGGAAGACCAATGCTACCGGTTTAATCCTCCCGAGACGGGATCAGCCCAGAAACTCCGCCGCCCGGGCGGTTTTCATACCCCGCCGCCCCATGTCGGTCAGAAACTGGCGGGCCAGTTCCTCGAAGCCGGGTACCGGCGAACTGGTATCCTCGATCAGCACCAGCTTGCGGACGCTCTCTCGACCGAAGTAGTCGGCGATGTCCCGGACCGTGTTGGCCACGCAGTGCGAGAGCGCCTGCCCCGACAGCGCCACCACGTCGGCCCGTTCCAGCGTCTCGATCAGGCGAACGTTGAGCTGCGTGCCCGGATCGGTCGGATCGGGCACGTCGGCCTGCACCGCCGAATAATGTTCGGTCCATGGATTGTGACCCTTGGCGACGTAATCCACCCGGGCGAATCCCTGCTCCTCCCAGCGCCGCAATGCCTCGGCCACCACGGGAATCACGCCGTGGCCCCAGGTACCGATCAGGCAGTGCGGCGGCCAGACGGTCAAGGTGTAGCGACCGCCGTCGCGCAGCGCCCGCACGTAATCCAGCGCCCGCTGTCGGTATTCCGGCCTGAAGGGACGCCAGACTCCGTTCTCCACATCGGCGACGGTGATCTGGGTAAAGGGTGCTGGCCGCTGGCCCCTGGCGTCCAGCCAGAACACCGGGTGCGCGATGTCCATCAGCTGGTGCGTGTCGAGCGTGACGTGAATCTCGGCGATTCGGTCGCCGAGCCGGTCCAGCAACTGGGCCAACCGCCCGGCGTCCGCGCTGGCGCCCGGCACCGGCAGGGCCGCGCCCGGTATGTCGCTGAAGTCGTTCTGCGGATCGATAATCAGAAATTCGAGACGCATGGCGGGCACTCCTCGGTTTCTTGGGTGGCAATGCAATACTGCATGGCTCGCATCGTATGGCTATTTCGACCCTCTCGCCAACCATTTAGTTGTCTTACTCCACTATTATGGCCAATTAGTTGCGAAATACAACTTACAAGCGTGAATTTATTGGGATTTCCGGCCTCGCCATGAGGGTCGGCCAGTGACATGATATGCTGAATTACAGAGGATATTTCATCCGGAGTTCTTACGCCGCCATGAGCGAACCTTCCATTCCCGCCAAACTGATCGCCCGCCTGCGGTCGGCCCGCCGGGTCGCGGTGCTGACCGGCGCCGGCATCTCCGCCGAAAGTGGGGTACCGACCTTTCGCGAAGCCCAGACCGGGCTGTGGGCGCGCTACAATCCAGAGGAATTGGCCACGCCCGAGGCATTCCGGCACAATCCGCGGCTGGTCTGGGAATGGTACGCCTGGCGGCGGGAACGGGTACGCCAAGCCGAACCCAACCCTGGCCACCTGGCTCTGGTCGAAATGGAGGTTCGGATCGCCGACTTCACCCTGATCACCCAGAACGTGGATGGGCTGCACCGGCGTGCTGGCAGCCATCGGATTCTGGAACTGCACGGCAACCTGTTCCGCGCCAAGTGCTGCAACGAGGATCAGCCGGTGGAAAGCGGATCCGACGGCGACGAAATACCGCCGCGCTGTCCCCGTTGCGGCGGGCTGCTGCGACCGGACGTAGTCTGGTTCGGTGAAATGTTGCCGGCAGGCGCGCTGCGGGCGGCGGAGCACGCCGCCGCGACCGCGGAAGTCTTTTTCAGCATCGGCACCTCGGCTCTGGTCTACCCCGCCGCCGACCTGCCCTTCGCCGCGCTCGCCGCCGGGGCGACCGTGGTGGAAATCAATCCCCAACCGACCCCGCTCAGCCCTCGGGTGACGTTCAGCCTCAACGGGCCTGCCGGCTCGGTCCTGCCCGCCCTGGTCGCCCAAACCTGGGGCAGGGTCGCCTGACGCGATCGTCCGGACACCGTCCGACCGGTCCTTGGAAACATTCCAAACCATGCAGATCTTCCCCCCCCGGCCAGCGCGACTGGCGCTGGCCAAAGACGCCACCCTCGCCTATCACCGCAGCCCGGGCTCCCTGCCGGGGGTGGTGTTCCTGGGTGGTTTCACCTCCGACATGACGGGGATCAAGGCCACCACACTGGAGCGCTGGTGCCGGGGGCGCGGTCGCGCCTTCGTCCGTTTCGACTATTCCGGCCACGGCGCTTCCAGCGGCAAGTTCGCCGACGGCACCATCGGCGGCTGGGCGGAAGAAGCACTGGCCGTGCTGGACCGACTCACCGAGGGTCCGCAGATCCTGGTGGGGTCGTCGATGGGCGCCTGGCTGATGCTGCTGGCGACGCTGGCCCGGCCGGAACGGATCGCCGCTCTGCTCGGTCTGGCCTGCGCGGTGGATTTCACGGAGTATCTGCTCTGGGAACGGCTGGACCCGCGGATGCGGGACCGATTGCGGCGCGAGCGGGTCATCACTCTCCCCTCGCCTTACGGCGAACCCTACGTCATCGCCATGAACCTGATCGAGGAGGCGGCCCAGCACCGGCTGCTGGATCGGCCGGAACTGCCGATTCATTGCCCGGTGCGACTGATCCACGGCGTGGCCGACGCCGACGTACCGTGGAGAGTCAGCCTGCGGATCATGGAGAAGCTGGCCAGTCCCGACACCCGGCTGATCCTGGTCAAGGACGGGGAGCACACCCTGTCGCGGGAACAGGATCTGGGACTGTTGACGCGCACCCTGGACGAACTGCTGGCGTGAGAACGGGAACTTTGCGGCCTTA
>JAVMKJ010000134.1:0-17831 GCA_031732855.1 Candidatus Competibacter sp. | reverse complement strand
CCGGCCGTGCCGTGTATGCCGGTGACGGATAAGTTGTGGGTAATCGGGTGCGGCCGAAGGTCCTGCAAACGTTGAGATCGTTGACTATCACTGATCGAGCACCCTTTATGCGTCAGGTTCCTTACCCCCATCCCGGTGAAATTCTCATGGAAGAATTTCTCAAACCCATGGGTATCACGCAGTATCGCCTCGCGAAGGAGATCGGAGTTCCCCAGCGTCGTATCGGAGAGATTGTTGCGGGCACTCGTGGCATCACAGCCGATACGGGCCTACGCCTCTCCCGGTTTTTCGGCATGTCCGAGGGTTTTTGGATTGGCTTACAGATGGACTACGACGCAGCTGTGGCCAAGGATGCGCTTACAGAGATTCTGGCAAAGATCAAGCCTTGGAGACAGGATGAGAACGATGGGGTCGAAGCCCAACACTTATGAGGCCTCCTCTTGTCAAGAGGCGATAACCTATTTTCGCAGTCGACTTTTATCGACTAACTGACTATTCCAGTAACGCCCGAAGCCGGTCCGTGTGCTGACTTAATTCTTGCTGCGGCTCGTTTAACGCACTAGCCATGTGTCCTGAACGTTTTGAACGTGCCCCCGAGTTCAAATGTTCGTTGGTTGAACCACCACCTCAGTATCAAAAGGTAACCAGTAATGACTGTAGTTTCTGAGATTGAAGTCGCTGTAGCTAACCTTTCCCGTGAGGACCTTTCCGCCTTTCGGGATTGGTTTCAGGAATTTGACGCTGAGGCTTGGGATAAACAATTTGAGGCTGATGTTGCAGCAGGTCGTCTTGATGCACTCGCTGAGGAAGCATTGCGCGATCTTCGTGAAGACCGGTGTACTGACCTGTGAGACATCGCGCCAATCCTAAGTTCTGGCGGTCTTATGCCGTACTGCCTGAGAATATTCAGCGACTTGCCGATGAAAATTACAAAATACTCAAGCGTGATCCCTCCCACCCTTCACTTCATTTCAAGAAAGTCGGAAGGTTCTGGTCCGCTCGAGTTGGTATTCACTACCGAGCCGTTGCCGTCGAAGAAGGTCAGGATATTGTGTAGTTTTGGATTGGTCACCACAGTGAGTACGAACGGCTCCTCGGCGGTCATTGAGTAGCTTGCCTAACTGAACGCTCCAGCCGACCGCGCTACCGCGCGGTGGCTGAGCTTCATCGTTCGGCACCTCCTCGGGAGGTCGCGCACCAGTTCCGCCGCAAACTCCCAGATGGGTTTATCCGTATCGGCGCGCGGCCGTCCTTCGTCGGGCGTTTCCAGCAGCAAGGTGACCTCCGCAAGTCCCGCATCTGCCGCCCGGCCAGTTCGTGGATATCGGCCAGCCAGCCACAGGCGGAAAAATTTCGGCTCGGACCGGCCGGTGGGCGTGGCGTTGCGGTAGTTCGCCTCGCGCCAGCGTTTCACATCCTCGCGTAGCAGGTTGATCAGGGGCAGATCGTCGCGCTCTTCCTCGGCCAGCAGATTGAGTTGCGCCGAGCCGGTGCGCTGGGTTTTATACCAGTACGACGCCGGGCGGCGACCGGCTTCCTGGTACGCATCGCCGGTGCGCTTGTCGTAAATCCAATGCTGGTCCGGTTCCGCGAACGGACTGCACAGGATGGGTTTGGCGACTGGCTGGATGGGAAGTTGTTCTGAATGAGCTTGCGACGAGGGGTTCCTTGCTATTGGCTTTCTCTATTCGCTTCGGTTTGAGGTGGGCGATCCGTTGCCGTCGTGCAAATCGGAATTTTGGGTTGATTCTTCCAAAGCGCCGCGAACCAGCGCCGCCAGCGCCGGCAAATCCTCGCGCACGGTCGTCCAGACAATCGTCAAATCGACCTGAAAATAACCATGAGTCAGCGCATTGCGCATCCCGTAGATCCCGGCCCAAGGAATATCAGGACGAGTCGCGGCAACCTCAGGGAAACGTCGTCGCACGCTCTGCGCCGCTTCGCCGATGATTTCCAGATTTCGGATCACCGCGTCTTGTTTTTCTGGATTACCGAGAAAAGCGGCTTCATCGATCCCCGCTAAATACCTCCCAATTCTTTCGATGGCGTTCAATATGTGAGCGAGATAGTCGCTTAGGCGCGGTCCTGCCGAACTCATAGCGGACGTGCCTCGGCGATGATCCTATTTCGCCAAGACTCCGGCAGCGCCAATGGCGTCACCACATCGACGCGAACGCCAAGCAACTCGCTGACTTCCACCTGGACGCCGCCAATGTCGAACAAAGTCGTTTCCGGCGTGGGATCCACGAGCAAATCCAGGTCGCTATCTTCTCGATCTTCCCCGCGCAGCACCGATCCAAATACTCTGGCGTTGCGCACCCGATGGCGGGCGAGAATGGCTTTGATGGCTTCCCGATGGGATTGCAGCAATAATGACGGACGCATTTTTGTCTCCGTAACCGTTTCAATATCGTCCAGCTTCATCCAATCGATGTACCCGCATGACTTCGTTGCTGCGCGGGTCGATAACTCACGCCGCCGCGGCCATCGCTCGGGTCACGTCGCCCCGTCCGGCGAGCAGCCCCGCCACGGAAATGTCCTCGTCCAGCTCGTCCCAGTGCAATCCCTGGCCACCGCCGCTGATTTCAAAACGGAGCCGCTGTTCCGGGGAAGCGCGCAGCAGACGGGGAAACCAGGCCAGGGGCACGCCGATGACGCGCCCGCCGACCAACTGAACCCACACCGTATCCTCGTCAAATCGAAGTGAGGTAGCCAAAGCGTTCATTCCAGATCCTCTCGATAAAATCACGCTGTTTCTCGACGACGCCAGCCAATTCGCGCGGAGTGGAGGCGTCAAAACCATGACTGTCGGCCAGACTGACTTCAGGCCGCAACCAGAACTTGGCGCTGGCGCCGCCCTGGCGAACGTGGACGCGAGCCGGTTCCGTCGGCATTCCTTCGTTGGAAAAGAAGAAAAAGCGAAGGCCCTTGTAGCGGAAAATGACTGGCATCCGTATCGCCCCCTCCTGCCCGAAGCCAGTTGATACAACCGCATGACCACCCGACCATCAGCGATAGCACTGCGGGATGCGGTGAGGCACCAACCGCATCGTTCGCGCATGGATGCGGTTCCTCCGTCACCGCATCCTGCGAACTCGTTCCGGTAATCAACCTCCAGCCGCCAGCCAAACCAGCGTCGCCATCCGCCCGGTCCGATTTTCGCGGCGATAGGAAAAAAACCGCTCCGGTTCGTTGAAGGTACACCAGCCGCCGCCATACACCTGACTCACGCCCAGATCCCGCAACTGCCGCCGCGCCAGTTCGTAGACATCCGCCAGCCAGCGCCCGGCCGGCGAGGGCCGAAAACAGCCGGCGTTGCCCGCATCCAGCGCCAGAAAGACAGCGCGCACCTCCTCTCCCACCTCGAAGGCGTCGGGACCGATGGCCGGTCCCAGCCAGGCCAGCAGATCCGCCGGTCGCACGCCCAGCCGGGCCACCGTCGCCGCGATCACCCCGCCGGCCAGTCCGCGCCAGCCGCCATGAGCCGCCGCGACCACCGTCCCGGCCCGGTCGCACAGCAGCACCGGCAGACAGTCGGCGGTCATCACCACGCAGGACCGGCCCGCTTCGCGCGTCCAGGTGGCGTCGGCGGCCACCGGGGCGCAAACGCTCTCGGCGGCGACTACTTCGACGCCGTGCACCTGCTCCAGCCACGCCGGTTCGCCGGGCAATCCAACCGCCGCCGCCAGCCGCCGACGGTTTTCGGCGACATGGACCGGATCGTCGCCGACGTGCTCGGCCAGATTGAAGCGGTCGTAAGGCGGCGGACTGATCCCGCCATGGCGGGTGGTGCTGGCCGCGCGCACCGTGGCCGGCGCCGGCCAGTCGGGAACGATCAGATGTAATTGTTCGACCCCCCCACCCCAGCCCTCCCCCACCAGGGGGGAGGGAGCCCTTCCAGTCGCTGGCGCAGTTGGGCGACGACCCACCCCCTCCCAGCCCTCCCACACCAAAGGGGAGGGAGCTTGGGCGAAGCCGTCGGTTACGGTCCCTCCCTCCCCTGCGCGGGAGGGGGTTGGGAGGAGGGGGCGATTACCGATGCGCGAATCACTCATGCCAGTCCTCCGGATTTTCGCTCAGTACAGCCAGTAGTTCCACCAGATCGAACGGCAATTCCGCCCGCCATTCCAGCCGCTCGCCGGTCGCGGGATGGGTCAGGGCCAAGCGTTCGGCGTGCAGGGCCTGGCGACGAAACTGCTGAATCGTCTCGATGCAGCGCGGCGACGCGCCCGGCGGAACTCGCGGTCGTCCGCCATAGACCCGATCACCCAACAACGGGAAGCGTATATGGGCCATGTGCACCCGAATCTGATGGGTGCGACCGGTTTCCAGCTTGATCCGCAGCAAGGCATGGGCACGAAACCGACTCAGCACCCGGTAATGCGTCACCGCCGGCTTGCCGCCCGGCGTGACCGCCATCCGCTGGCGGTCCACCGGATGGCGGCCGACGGGAGCGTCCACCGTGCCGCCCGCCACCGGCACGCCGTTGACCACGGCCAGATAGTTCCGTTCGATGGTGCGCGCCTGCAACTGCTCGACCAGCGCGGCGTGGGCCCGCAGACTACGGGCCACCACCAGCAGGCCGGTGGTGTCCTTGTCCAGCCGATGCACCAGCCCGGCGCGCGGCAGCGCCGCCAATTCCGGGGCATGATGCAGCAACGCATTGACCAAGGTACCATCGCGGTTGCCGGCCGCGGGATGCGCCACCAGTCCGGCCGGTTTGTCGATGACCAGCAAATCGGCGTCCTCGTGGCGGATGGTCAACGGAATGTCCTGGGCCACGGCGGCGGTTTCCACCTCCAGCACCCACTCGCCACTGACGATCTCGCCACCGGCAACCGGATCGCGGGGTCGCCGAATTTGTCCGTCCACCCGCAACTGGCCGGCTTTGAGCCATTGTTGCAGGCGGTTGCGCGAATAGGCCGGCAGCAACTCCGCCAGCGCCTGATCGAGCCGCATTCCCGAGCAGGCGCGGGGGATTTGGCAGTCAATCCGTTCGGTCGAAGGCATGATGGTTTTTAGCGGTCCGGGCGTTATACTGGGCTTTCATGACTCATTCTACTCCCGACAACCGCCGTTCCATGCCGTCATCCATGCGCTGCAAAACCAAACTGTTCCTCGCCGGCCCGCTCGTCGCGGCCCTGCTGGCGGGCTGCTCCCTGCTCCCGGAAAAAATCGACGAAACCAAGGGCTGGTCGGCCCAACGCCTGTACAGCGAGGCGAAGGACTCCATGAACGATGGTAACTACCAGACCGCGCTGGAGTATCTGGACAAGATTCAGGCCCGCTATCCGTTCGGACGTTACGCCCAGCAGGCCCAACTCGACACCATTTTCATCCAGTACCGGGACAACGAGCCGGACGCCGCCATCGCCGCCGCCGACCGCTTCATCAAGGCCAATCCGCGACATCCCTACGTGGACTACGCCTACTACATGAAGGGCCTGGTGAATTTCAACCGCAGCAACACGCTGGTCGAGCGGCTGGCGCCCACCGACCGCGCCAAGACCGATACCAACACCGCCCGGCAGTCCTACAACGATTTCTCCGAGCTGGTGCGGAAATTCCCCGACAGCAAATACGCCGAGGACGCCCGCCAGAGGATGCTGTTCCTGCACACCAGCCTGGCGGCCTACGAGGTCAACGTCGCCGACTTCTACCTGCGGCGGGGCGCCTACGTCGCGGCGGTCAACCGCTCCAAGTACGTGCTGGAAACCTACGCCCGCACGCCGGCCTCCGCCCGGGCGCTCAGCATCATGACCCAGGCCTACGTCAAGATGGGCATGCCGCAACTGGCCGCCGACAGCCTGCGGGTGCTGGAGCGCAACTATCCCCAATCCCCGGATTTGCCGAAGCTGAACGAGTTGGTCAAGGGCGCCGGCTGAGCGGTGATCCATACCCCCCACTCCCACCCTCCCTCTCACGAGGGAGTGGGGAGTTTTCACGGCCTCTATAATGTACCGATGACCGCAATGTAATGATGACTGCTCGATCACACGAGGGCCGCGCCATGTGGGATTTCTTCGAAACCGTCCGCCATCGCCATTCCGTCCGCAAATACCAGCCGGACATGCCGGTCGAGACCGAAAAGCTGCACGCCATCCTGGAGATGGCCTGCGCGGCTCCTTCGGCGGGCGACCTGCAAGCCTACCGGATATTCGTGGTGCGCGACCCGGCCGAACGGGAGGCGCTGGTCCACGCGGCCCACGAGCAGACGTTCATCGCCGAGGCGCCGGTTTGCCTGGTGTTCTGCGCCGATCCCGCCCGTTCGGAGAACGCCTTCGGCGATCGCGGGGCCAAGCTGTACGCCTTGCAGGACACCACCATCGCCGCCGCCTACGCGCAACTGGCCATCGTCGCCGCCGGCATGGGTTCCACCTGGGTCGGCTATTTCGAGGAAGACCAAGTGCGCGGGGTGCTGCGCCTCGAACCGGGCCTGGTACCGCTCGCCTTGCTCAGCCTGGGCTATCCAGCGGAGCTGCCCGAGGCCAGTTCGCGGCGCCGGCTGGACGAGGTGATAGCGTGGCGGTAGGTCCGGCGAGCGCTCACCGCGCCCGTTGCAAGGCCCGAATCCCCTGCTCCAACCCCTCCAGCGTCAGGGGATACATGCGGTCGCCCATCAGTTCGCGCACCATCTGGATCGAGGGGATGTAGCTCCAGCGGTTCCGCGGCTGCGGGTTGAGCCAGACCGCGTGCGGCCAGGCGGCCAGCAACCGGCTCATCCACACATCCCCGGCCTCGGGATTGAAATGCTCGACGCTGCCGCCTGGATAGGTGATTTCATACGGACTCATGGTCGCGTCGCCGACCAGGATCAACTTGTAATCCGGGCCGAAGGTGCGCAGCACCGTCGTCGTCTCGGTCTTCTCGGTATAGCGGCGGCGGTTGTCCTTCCACAGCCCCTCGTAAACCATGTTGTGGAAATAGAAGTACTCCAGGTGCTTGAATTCGCCGCGCGCCGCCGAGAACAGTTCCTCGCAGGCCCGGATGTGGTCGTCCATCGAACCGCCCGCATCCAGAAACAGCAGCACCTTCACCGCGTTGTGCCGCTCCGGCACCATCTTCAATTCCAGATAGCCGGCATTCCGGGCCGTCGACCGGATGGTGTCGTCGAGGTCCAGTTCCCGCGCCGCGCCCTCGCGGGCGAAGCGGCGCAGGCGGCGCAGCGCCATCTTGATGTTGCGGGTGCCGAGTTCGATGGTGTCGTCCAGGTTGCGAAACTCGCGGCGGTCCCAGACCTTCACCGCCCGGCGATGGCGGGAGGTCTCCTGCCCGATGCGGATGCCTTCCGGGTTGTAGCCATACGCTCCATACGGCGAGGTGCCGGCGGTGCCGATCCATTTGTTGCCGCCCTGATGGCGGCCCTCCTGCTCCGCCATGCGCTGGGCGAAGGTTTCCATCAGCTTTTCCCAGCCGCCCATCGATTCGATGAGTTGCTTGTCTTCATCGCTCAGAGTCAGTTCCGCCAGCTTGCGCAGCCATTCCAACGGCACCTTGGCGCCGATCATCTCGTCGAACAGAGTTTCGAGCCCCTTGAAATGCGAACTGAATACCTGATCGAAGCGGTCGTAATGGCGCTCGTCCTTCACCAGCGTCGCCCGCGCCAGATAGTAGAATTCCTCGATGCCGTGGGCGGTGACCCGCTGGCCGAGCGCTTCGAGCAGGGTCAGAAACTCGGTCAGCGTGACCGGGATGCCGGCCTGGCGCAGCTTGAGAAAGAAATCGGTCATCATAATACAGCCCTCACCCCCGGCCCCTCTCCCGCACGCCGGCGAGGGGGGCCGGCAAGTCCTCAATCCTTCTTGCGCCGGCTCATGAACAGCAGCCGCTCGAACAGATGCACGTCCTGCTCGTTCTTCAACAACGCGCCGTACAGGGGTGGAATCAGCTTGCGCTGGTCGCCGCGCAACGCCTCGGGCGGGATGTCCTCGGCCACCAGCAATTTGATCCAGTCCAGCAGTTCCGAGGTGGACGGCCGCTTCTTCAGTCCCGGCACCTCGCGAATCTCGAAGAACGCCTCCATCGCCTCGCTCAACAGCCGCTTCTTCAGATCCGGATAATGGACGTGAATGATCCGCTCCATGGTCTCCTTGTCGGGAAAACGGATGTAGTGGAAAAAGCAGCGGCGCAGAAACGCATCCGGCAGTTCCTTCTCGTTGTTGCTGGTAATGATGATGATCGGCCGGTGCCGGGCCCTGACCACCTGCCGGGTTTCGTAGACGAAGAACTCCATGCGGTCGAGTTCGTGCAACAGGTCGTTGGGAAACTCGATGTCGGCCTTGTCGATCTCGTCGATCAGCAACACCGGCTGGACATCGGTGGTAAACGCCTCCCACAGCTTGCCCTTGACGATGTAGTTGCCGATCTCGTGCACCCGCGCGTCGCCCAGTTGCGAATCGCGCAGCCGCGACACGGCATCGTATTCGTACAAGCCCTGCTGCGCCTTGGTGGTGGACTTGATGTGCCACTGGATGAACGGGCGATCGAGGGCGAGGGCGACCTCTTCGGCCAGTTGGGTCTTGCCGGTGCCTGGCTCGCCCTTCACCAGCAGCGGCCGACCCAGCGTGACGGCGGCGTTCACCGCCATCATCAGATCATCGGTGACAACATAACGATCAGTCCCGCGAAAACGTGATTCGGACATTCACAATCTCCTTCCGGACAACCGGCGACAGGGATCGATATTCTCTGTGATTATAAAAAAATTCTTTACTATTCTTTTACTTATTTTCCAGGCCTGCTATTTTTACATAAAAATGGTCTGTTACGGGCAAGCTTGACGAGCCATACCCCACCGCAACGTTCCGCGAGACCAGAGTCACGATTCTTGCGACGCGGTGTCCATCATAGCGAATAGTGACAGCCGCAACTCGAAGGAGTGCGGCAATGACATCAACCATCGACGGGAGAACGTCACCGATGAAAGCGCGCAACATTCTGGAAACGATCGGCAACACGCCCCACGTTCGCATCAACCGGCTGTTCCCCGACCGCAAGGTCGAAGTCTGGATGAAGCTGGAACGGGCCAATCCCGGCGGCAGCATCAAGGACCGCATCGGGCTGGCGATGATCGAGGATGCCGAACGGCGCGGCGTGCTCGAGTCGGACACCATTATCGTCGAACCGACCTCCGGCAACACCGGCATCGGGCTGGCGATGGTGGCCGCGGCCAAGGGCTACCGCCTGATTCTGACCATGCCCGAATCGATGTCGCTGGAGCGGCGGCGCTATCTGGCGGCGCTGGGCGCCGAGCTGGTGCTGACCCCGAAGGAAAAGGGCATGCCGGGCGCGATCGAGAAAGCGCAGGAACTGGTGCGGAACACGCCGAACGCCTGGATGCCACAGCAGTTCGAAAATCCAGCCAACGTGGAGATTCACCGCCGCACCACGGCGCAGGAAATTCTCAACGATTTCCCCGATGGGCTGGACTATCTGATCACCGGCGTGGGTACCGGCGGCCATATCACCGGCTGCGCCGAGGTATTGAAGGAAAAATTCCCGAATCTCAAGGTGTTCGCGGTCGAACCCGCCGCCTCGCCGGTGCTGAGCGGCGGCCAGCGCGGCCCCCACCCGATTCAGGGTATCGGCGCCGGCTTCGTGCCGAGGGTACTGAACATGGGGATTCTGGACGACATTATCCAGGTCGCCAATGAAGACGCCTTCAAGTTTGCGGTGCGCTGCGTCAAGGAAGAAGGCATCTTCATCGGTATTTCTTCTGGCGCCTCGCTGGCCGCCGTTTCCCAAAAACTGCCGGAAATTCCCGACGGCAGCCGGGTACTCACCTTCTGCTACGACACCGGCGAACGCTACCTGTCCGTGGGAGGTCTGTTCGACTGAGAGACGGTTTTATCCTACCCTGGCCCAAGTGAGTTTCTCCCGTTCCCCTTCTCGGACGAGGAGGGGAAATCGGGAGACCCCCCGGTCAAGAGCCGTATAAGGCTTCTGGCGCATTACGGCAAAATGCGTCACAGCTTGGCCAAGTGGGCGCGGATGAACTGATATTCCGCCTGGATGGCCTTTTCGGCGTCGCCACCCACGAAATCGGCCAGTTTGCCGCCGACCAGCGGAATCCCGCACTTGACTTCCATCTGCACGTCGTTGACGCAGCCGCCGCCTTCGGCCCGCAGTTCCATGGCGCCTTTCATGCCGACCGGCACTCCGCCCACATCGATTTCGAACGTGCAGCGATAAGGTCCCCCCGCTTTTCCGTCCCAGCTTTCACTTTGCACGACGGTGTTCCAGGGATTGAGGAATTTTTTCAGCAGCGACGGCACGTCGGCCGGCACTTCCCGCCTGACCTTGACCGCATGGCGGCCGTCGCCCCCGGCGCACTCCAGCACCTCGACGTTGCGGGCACCGATTCCCTCATACTTGGCTTTCATGAAATCGGGATCGTGAAATAGACCGAAGACTGTATCCACGTCTTTGGCATACTGATGCACGGCTTTGATCTTCATGCGTTCTCCTCATTCGTTGAAATCCGAACCCGCCGACGGGGCGGACTGGAACCCCTACTCATGGCCACTATCCTACTGCCCGCCGAATGGGCGCCGCAGGATGCCATCCTGCTGACCTGGCCGCACGCCGACAGCGACTGGCGGCCCTGGCTGACCGAGGCTGACCGCGCCTTCGCTACCCTGGCCGCTGCCATCAGCCGATATGAAACCGTCGTGATCGGCTGCCACGACCACAAGCATAGCCAGCACGTACGCAACCTGCTGAACGCCGCCGGCGCCAATCCCGAACGCTGTCGGTTGCATGTCGTCCCGTCCAACGACGTCTGGGCGCGCGATCACGGCCCGCTCGCCGTGTATCGCGACGGCCGGCCGGTTTTGCTGGATTTCCGCTTCAACGGCTGGGGCGGAAAGTTCGCTTGCGAACTCGACGATCGAATCACCGCCCGGCTGCACGAACTGGGCGCGTTCGGCGCCACGCCACGCGAGCCGGTGGACCTGATCCTGGAAGGCGGCAGCATCGAATCGGACGGCCGGGGCACGCTGCTCGCCACCGCCCGGTGTCTGCTCGATCCCAACCGCAACGGTCTGGACCAGGCGACGTTGGAGCAACGACTGCGGGAAACGCTGGGGTTTACCCGTTTTCTGTGGCTGCGGCACGGTCACTTGGCAGGCGATGATACCGACAGCCACATCGACACGCTGGCACGTTTTTGCGATCCGTTCACGATTGCCTACCAGAACTGCGAAGATCCCGACGATCCGCACTTCGAGTCTTTACAGGCGATGGCGGAAGAACTGCGGGCGTTCCGCACGGTGAAAGGCGAACCTTACCGCCTGGTCGACTTGCCGCTACCGGCCGCCCGCCACGACCAG
Source organism: Candidatus Competibacter sp. (assembly GCA_031732855.1). Lineage (GTDB taxonomy): Bacteria > Pseudomonadota > Gammaproteobacteria > Competibacterales > Competibacteraceae > JAVMKJ01. Next base: position 6,501 of record JAVMKJ010000134.1, on the reverse strand, counting down.
AAAGGTCGGCGTCTGCCCGCCGGTTACGCCAATTTCCTGATTCTGAACGGCGCGGTGCTGATGCCGACCTACGGCGATCCACAGGATGCGGCGGCGCTGGACCGGTTGCGGGGCTGTTTCCCGCAACGGGAGGTGATCGGTGTGCCCTGCGCGATCCTGATCCGTCAGTGTGGGAGCCTGCACTGTGCGACCATGCAATTGCCGGCAGGGGTTTTGCCGGCACCGGGTTAACGGCGAAAGATCAGGGATTTTCCTTGCGCCTCGAACCTACCCCGGCACGAACAGTTGCAGCAGGTCGTTCAGAAACCGCAGGCCGAGTTCGGTCGCCTGCAATCGCTCGGCATCCCGCTCCATCAGCCCGCGCGCTCGCGCCCGGCTCAGCGTAGGTTCCAACGCATCCAGCGGCAGGCCGGTTCGCTCGGCGAACAAGTTCGCCGGCACCCCATCGACCAGCCGCAACGCATTCATCAGAAACTCCACCGGCAAGTCGGTCTGGTGGATCGGTGCGTCTTCACCAACGCCAGCGGGAGTTCCGGCCCGCGCCAGATAATCGCGCGGATGCTTGAGTTTCCATGGCCGGTGAATGCGGCCGGCAACGGGATCGGTCAGCTTGCCGTGCGCGCCAGCACCGATGCCAAGATAGTCACCGAATTCCCAGTAGTTCAGATTGTGCCGGCAGCGCCGGCCATCGCGGGCGTAGGCCGATATCTCGTAGCGTTCGTAGCCCTGCCGGGCCAGTTCCGCCCGGGCGCGCTCCTGGATGGCGTCGCTGGTCTCCTCGTCGGGCAAGACCGGCGGTGATCGATGGAACCGGGTGTTGGGCTCGATGGTGAGTTGGTAATACGAAACATGGGCCGGTTGCAGGGCGATGGCGTTGGCGATGTCGGCCAGCGCCTGCTCGACCGTCTGCCCCGGCAGGCCGAACATCAGATCCAGATTGAAATTGTCCAGTCCGGCGGCATGGGCGGCCTCGGCGGCGGCAAAGGCGTCGCGGCGGTCGTGAATCCGCCCCAGTCGCCGCAACCGATCGTCGTCGAAGCTTTGCACCCCGACCGACAGCCGGCTGATACCGATCTCCCGGAACTCGGCGAAGCGGCCCCGCTCCACCGTGCCCGGATTGGCTTCCAGAGTGATTTCCAGATCCGGGCGCAGCGGCAAGCGGGCGCGCAGGCCAGACAGCAACCGTTGCAGCGCCTCGACGGAAAACAGGCTCGGCGTGCCGCCCCCGATAAACACGCTATCGATGCGCCGCCCCCACACCCGCGGCAAATCCTGCTCGAGATCCGCCAGCAACGCATCCACATAAGCCGATTCCGGCACCGGCCCGCGCGCCTCGTGAGAATTGAAGTCGCAGTACGGACACTTGCGCGCGCACCAGGGCATGTGGACATAGAGCGCCAGCGGAATCGGCCCGGTAAAATCCGGCATCGGGACACCCTCAGCCCGCCGCCAGCGATACAGGGTCCAGCGCCAGCGCGCGCGCCAGTTGCGCCAGCGCCCGACCGCGATGGCTCAGCCGGTTTTTAACGGCCAAATCCAGTTCGGCGGCGGTTCGATTCTCGCCCGGCACGAAGAAAACCGGGTCGTAACCGAACCCACCGGCGCCGCGCGGCTCGGCGAGGATGAGTCCTTCCCAAATTCCCTGGCAGATCAGCGGCGTCGGATCGGCGGAGTGGCGCAGCAGCGCGAGCACGCAGACGAATCGGGCCGTGCGCCGTTCCTCCGATATCCCGCGCAACTCGTTCAAAAGCTTGTCGATGTTGGCGCGGTCGCCGGCGCCGGCGCCGGCATGGCGGGCCGAATAAATACCCGGTGCGCCGCCCAGCGCATCCACCGCCAGTCCGGAATCGTCGGCCAGCGCCGGCAGGCCGGTATGCAAGGCGGCGTTGCGGGCCTTGAGAATGGCGTTTTCGACAAAGGTCAGCCCCGTCTCCTCCGCTTCCGGTACCCCGAACACCGACTGCGGCACGATTTCCACCTTCAGTTCCGCCAAGGCGGTACTGAATTCCCGGGACTTGCCGGGATTCCCGGTCGCCAGAACGATCCTGCGCATGGACTCAGCCCGGTAATCCCAGCACTTCCCGCTGCTTGCGCAGCAACTCCGCGATACCGCCCCGCGCCAGTTCCAGCATCGCCTGCAACTCCTCCAGGCGAAAGGCGTGACCTTCGGCGGTACCCTGGATTTCGACGAAAGCGCCGGCGTCGTTCATCACCACGTTCATGTCGGTTTCCGCCTCGGAATCCTCGGCGTAATCCAAATCCAGCACGGGCGCGCCTTGAAAGATACCGACCGACACGGCGGCGACCTGCCCGTGCAGAGGAATTTTCTTAACCTGTTTTCTGCCGATCAGGTAGCGTACCGCGTCGGCCAGCGCCACGAACCCGCCGGTGATGGCGGCGGTGCGAGTGCCGCCGTCGGCCTGTATCACGTCGCAGTCCAGGGTGATGGTGCGCTCGCCCAGCGCCTCCAGATCCATCACCGATCGCAGGGCACGGCCGACCAGGCGCTGGATTTCCATGGTCCGTCCGTCCTGCCGGCCCCGGCTGGCCTCGCGTTGCATCCGGCTGTTGGTGGCGCGCGGCAACATTCCGTACTCCGCCGTCACCCAACCTCGCCCCTTGCCCTTGAGAAAGGGCGGCACCCGTTCTTCGACGCTGGCGGTACAGAGCACCCGGGTATCACCGAACTCCACCAGCACCGAACCTTCGGCATGCTTGGTGAATCGGCGGGTCATCCGGATCGGGCGCAGTTCATCGGCGGCGCGGGCACTGGGGCGCATGGGTGGTGATTCCTGGAAGTTGGGATTGGAATATTCGGTAACGTCAATGATAGCGTGATGGCGACGGGCTTTAACATTTCCAGAACGGCTCGGCGGCCGGGCGAAAAATCGGCGCGAGCGCGCCAAGCTGGCTGTTTCGGCCTAAGATAAGCGAACCATCAAAGATCCGAGGATAAAAAGACATGTTACGCAGCATGACCGCCTTCGCGCGCCGGGAACAACCCAGCGCGTGGGGTACCATTACCTGGGAATTGCGTTCGGTCAATCATCGCTACCTGGAATCCACCCTCCGCCTGCCGGAAGCCCTGCGGGGTTTGGAATCATCGGCGCGCGAGCGTGTTGCGACCGTGCTGAGTCGTGGCAAAGTGGAAGGCACGCTCAAGCTGCAAACCGCCGGCGCGGCGCCGACGGCCATCACCCTGAACCATCCCCTGGTCGAGCGCCTGCTCGAAATCGCGTCCGAACTGGAGCACATGATCGGACCGGGCACCGGCTTGCGGCTGGCCGACGTGCTGCGCTGGCCGGGCGTGGTCAACGAGGCCGAACCGGACCTGGACGAAATCAGGCTCGCCATCCTCGACTGCCTGGACGCGGCGCTGGCGGAACTGATCGCCACCCGCGAGCGGGAAGGCCAGCGCACCGCCGAGTTGTTGTCGCAACGCTGCGAAGCAATGCGGGTTCAGGTCAAGCGGGTGCGCGCCCGCCGGCCCGAAGTGCTGGCTCGCTGGCGCGATAAACTGCTGACCCGGCTCGCGGACATCCCGGTCGACGCCGATCCCGGCCGGCTGGAGCAGGAACTGGTGCTGATCGCCCAGCGTCTGGATGTGGACGAGGAACTCGACCGGCTGGACGCTCATCTCGACGAGATTGAAGCCGTGTTGAAGCGTGCCGAACCGGTCGGCCGGCGGCTGGATTTCCTGATGCAGGAACTCAACCGCGAGGCCAATACTCTCTCCTCGAAATCCGCCGATGCCGATACCACCCGCGCCGCCGTCGAACTGAAGGTGCTGATCGAGCAAATGCGCGAGCAGATTCAGAACATAGAGTAGGGTTTCACCCCGTTTTCTCCTATCTCACTCTTCCCCGAAAAGCCGCTATATGAGCGGCTTTTTTGTGTCTTGGCGTTGCAATCCGTCTCAAGTGATCTCACAATAGCCGCGTACACAGACGTATCCACAGAGGCTTTTTGGTACAAAATTTTGGGTACGCGAGAAATCCCGATGAGCAACTTGACCGATTTGCAGATTCGTCAATGGATCAAGGCGGACGAACGCTTCGAGGGCCGCAGCGACGGCAATGGACTGACTCTGCGTTACCGCCCGGTGGATGCCGCGCCAATGTGGCGGTTTCGCTATCGGTTCGCCGGCAAGCAACGGGTGATGGATTTAGGTTCCTACGCGGTGCTGTCGCTGGCGGATGCGCGCAAGAAAGCGCGCGAGTTGCGCGCCCAAGTGGCGCTGGGCCACGACGTGGCCGGCGAAAAACAGGAGCGCAAGCAAGCAGCGCTCGCCAAGCTGGAGGCGGCGCGCTGTGCCGTCACCGTGGCGCAGGTGGCGGATGACTATTTTGAGCGGATGATTCTCGGGCGCTGGAAGCATCCCAACATCGTGCGGAGCCGCATCGAGCGCGACATCAAGCCCCACATCGGCGGGCTGGCGGTGGATGCGGTTAAGCCGTTGCATGTGGACGCCATGTTGCAAGCCATCGTCCGCCGGGGTGCGCCAACTGTCGCCAATGACGTGTTGCGCTGGACGCGGCGCATTTTCGATTACGCCATCAAGCGGCACCTGGTGAAGAACAATCCGGTGGCCGCGTTCGATCTGGCCGACGCGGGCGGGAAGGAGGTGGCGCGGGAACGGGCCTTGTCGCGGGTTGAGCTGGTTCGACTGTTCGAGGCCATGCGCGACGCCAAAGGCTTCACCTACGAGAATGCGCTGACGGTCAAGCTGCTGCTATTGCTGGCGGTTCGCAAGCAGGAACTCACCGCCGCGCGCTGGGCGGAGTTCGATCTGGACCGCGCCGTCTGGCATCTGCCCGGCGAGCGGACCAAGACCGGGGCTGACCTGGATATTCCCTTGGCCGGGGTTGCGGTGGCATGTCTGCGCGAATTGCACCGGCTGGCGACGGGGAGCGAGTGGGTACTGCCGGCGCGCAAAGCGCAAGATCGGATGTTGCCGCACATCCACGAGAACACCCTGAACGTCGCCCTGAGCAAGGTCAAGGTCCTGTTGCCGGACCTGGAACCCTTTTGCATTCACGATTTCCGGCGAACCGCCCGCACCCATCTGGCGGCGCTGGGCGTCGATCCCCACATCGCCGAGCGCTGCCTGAATCACAAAATCAAGGGTATCGAAGGTATCTACAACCGCCACGATTACTTTGAGGAACGCCGCCAAGCCCTGGAGCTTTGGGCCGGGTTCCTGGAAGCATGCGAGGGTGGCAAGGATTGGAACGTGATCCCGCTGCGGCGCGCGGGCTGACCGCTTACAGCCGCGCCTAGCCCGACGGGGCGAAAAGCCGGGGACTGCCTCCCGGCCTGGCGCGGCTCCTCTCCTAGGGCAGATTGCGAGTGCAGGCAATGAGCGTCCCTCTCCGTGATAAAACCCCGCGTGGTTGGCATCCCGAACCGAATCGGATGATGTCCTTAGCCCAACATGCACAACCGGCCCATCGTCATGCCGGTTTGGCCCGAGCCGGCCAGTTATGGGTCGGCGTCCAAGCCAAGGATTGGACAGCGTATTTAATACGGCCCGGCAATACGATCACAACCCAAGTCGAGTACGAAGGCGTTCTTCGTTCGTGCGAACGGCTTGCGGAAGATAACCCATACTCAGACCGGCCGTTTTTGGTGGATGGATTCTGGTGGCTGGGTATCCACGACGCGCAGCGCGTGCTGCGCGATGGCGAGGCGGGGGTTCACTTTCTCTATCCCCCCGAGCCGACGGTGCTACACCAGCAGTGGCCGGAGGTCTTTCCCGACGCCGATTTATTGGTGATGTTGGGTGAGGAAAAAAAGATTCAGAAAGCCGACCTGTGTTGGTTGGCCGACGCGCCCGGACTCGCACCCTTGACCCCCTACGAACAGGCGTTCGCGCAACTGGACGCCCGGCTGCACACCACGCCCGGCGAAGTGGCAATGTGGATCAGCCACACCTCTCCCTTTGAGGACGGCAACGGCCGGACCGACCGACTCCCGGCTTTTCGGCTCCCGATCTTGCCGGAGAATCCCCGGCTGAATGACTGGGAGGCGGTTCACGGTACGGTGTTCCTGACCGGGGACACCATCACGGGTCTGAGCAAGCTACACGATCTGTTTTTTCCACCCGAGGTGCTGGAATCCTTTACCCCTGCGGTGCGCTGGCTGACTTACGAACAACTGGTCGCTCGCTGGGGCGGCGATGCAACCCGCATCGCCGACTACATCGAGCGGATGGGCAACAACCCGATGGAATTCTGGCCGCACCCGACCCGCAAGAATGCACCACTGAAAGAATGCATGTTCATGGTGGAGCAGATCGAGCGGGTTGAAGCGGTGTTTGGCTTGCGCCCGGTGGTGGCGCCAGAGTCCACGCTGACTAAACCGCCGCGCGAAAAAAAGCAGCACGCAACCGAGCGAAAAAATATGTTGAAGGTGATCCTGGTGCTGGCTGAAGAAAATAACATCGATCTAATACCAATTCCCGATAGGTTTTATACTTCCCATGTAGGGCGGGTTAGCGAA
>JAVMKJ010000133.1:0-17943 GCA_031732855.1 Candidatus Competibacter sp. | reverse complement strand
GGTCGTCAAAAGCTGGTCGAAACAGACCGCGCTGGTGGTGCAACGCGCCGTGGGCGCGCTGGGGCCGACCCGGACCGGAAGCACCGGAGTGGTGCGGTTTTGAGAACCTGTACAAAAGCTCCCCTCTCCCTCCGGGAGAGGGGTTGGGGGTGAGGGAGTTTTAAAGGTCAGGAGAACAACGATGCGTTGGCAACAGATCGCCCGAGTCGTGATCGGCGCCCAGTTCGGCGACGAAGGCAAAGGCCGGGTGACCGATCACTACGCGGCGGAAGTGGGCCACGATGGGATCGTCATCCGCTTCAACGGCGGGGCGCAGGCCGGCCATACGGTGGTAACGCCGGACGGCTTGCGCCACGTATTCAGCCACGTCGGCAGCGGCTCGTTCGTTGGCGCCGCCACCTTCCTGTCGCGTTTCTTCGTGTCCAATCCGATTTTGTTTCTCAAGGAGATGGAGACCTTGGCGACCAAGGGCGTGAAGCCGGCGATCCATGTCGATCCGCGGAGTCCGGTGACGACGCCTTACGACATGATGATCAACCAGATCGTCGAACGGGAGCGGGGAGGGGATCGGCACGGCAGTTGCGGAATCGGTTTCGGAGAGACCATCGAGCGCAATTTGACGCCGGCTTACGCGCTGACCGTCGGGGATTTGGTCGATCGGTCGGCGCTGGCGGCGAAGCTGGACGCCATTCGCCGCGATTACGCGCCCGCCCGGCTTGCCCGGCTGGGATTCGCCGCCGCCTTCGCCCGGAATGCCGATCTGTTCCGGTCGGATGCCATTCTGGAGCACTTCGTCGAAGACGCCGACCGCTTTCTCCAGGCGGCGACCGTGGCGGATGCGCGGACGGCAACGCACGGGCGACATCTGCTGTTCGAGGGCGCCCAGGGTCTGCTGCTCGATCAGGATCGCGGCTTTTTCCCGCACGTCACCCGATCCAACACCGGCCTGCGCAACGTGCTGGCACTGGCGGAGGAACTGGGTTTGACGCGACTTGAAGTCACCTATGCGACGCGGGCTTATCTGACCCGGCACGGCGCCGGTCCGCTACCGCGTGAGTTGCCGGAAAAACCCTATCCCGGCGCGATCGACACGACCAACATACCGAATGCCCATCAGGGGACGCTGCGCTTCGCCTGGCTCGATCTGGACTTGCTCCGTCACGCCATCGCCGAAGACCTGGCCGATGCCGCCCGGCTGTCGGGGCTGGCGATCCGCACCCGCCTGGCCGTCACCTGTCTGGATCAGGTCGGCGACGAGCCGGTGACGTACTATCGAAATGGCGTCCGCCATCGGGAGCGGCTGGAGCCCTGCGTCGCGGCGGTGGCGGACGCCGTGGACATCCGCGACGTGCTGCTCGGCTTCGGCGCGGCTCGCGGCTCGATTCAGGCGCTGACCACCGCTCGCCACGCAACCCTCGGGGTGGACTCCGGCGATTCGCTCGACCCGAACGCGGGCACCAACGCTCGTCCTCGGTTGCCGATGAGGTCGTATAATTTCACGATCCGTGCAAGCCGGCTTGTTGAAGATCGATGCCACCCATCTCCCTGATCCCTCATCCATCCACCCCGTGCGCGAGCCTCCGTCGCGTTGCGGCGCGGGTGCGACGAACTTGCGGGGGAATGCTCGCGCTGGTCTACACGCTCGAGGGCAGCATCGCTGGCTTGCGCCTTCCCGCCCCGGGTCCGCCGAGCCGAGCCGATGGGCTCTGGCGACACACCTGCTTCGAGGCCTTTCTGACCGGGCGTGGGTTGACGGGTTATTACGAGTTCAACTTCGCGCCATCCACGGAGTGGGCGCTCTATCACTTCGCGGCGTATCGCGAGGGGATGTCAGTGGTCGAACCAGCCGAACGACCCGCCATCGCCACGCGCGCGGGCGTGGATCGGTTCGAACTGAAGGCCACCATCCATCTCAACAGGCTGTCGCCGGTTCTGACCGACGGGAGCTTGCGCCTCGCCTTGACCGCCGTCGTCGAGGAAGCGGACGGACGGCATTCGTACTGGTCGCTGCGCCATCCACCGGGCCGGCCGGACTTTCATCATCCCGACGGTTTCGCGCTCGCGCTCGACGGGGCCGAACCGGCATTGAACCTTGCTCGCTCCTCTTCCTTCTAAGCAAAAACCTATAAATCCTGTAAAAAATGTAGAGCGGTCGTCCGCCGCTCCCCCACGATAAAGGATCACGACCATGCCGCTTGCGTCCCCAACCCCGGAGAGCGCCGTCGACCCCTGGCGCGACAATCTGCGCGGCGACCTCGACCGCGAACTGACCGGCCCGCGTCCGGCGTGGTGGTGGACCGGCCGGCCGCCGCAAGACTGTCCCGGCCTCCAGCCGGACGGTACGCTGACCTCGCTGCCGTTGCCCGACTTGGCGGCCTGCTCCCGCCAGCAGGTGCTGGACTACTTCGACAATACCTGGACGCTGACCGAGACGCTGTTTTCCGGGCTCCGGGGTGAGGAAGCCTTCTTTCGCCCGCCCTATCATCACTTGCGCCATCCGATGATCTTCTACTACGGCCATCCCCCGGCGCTGTACGTCAACAAGCTGCGGGTCGCCGGGCTGATCGAACGCCCCCTCAATCCCTATTTCGAGCGCCTGTTCGAAACCGGCGTGGACGAAATGCGCTGGGACGACATGTCCAAGAACGAAATGCGCTGGCCCAGCATCCGGGAGGTTCATGCCTACCGTCAACAGGTGTACCGGACGGTGCGCCGGGTGATCGAAACCCATCCCGGCCTGGCGGCCGATCGCGCGCCCATCACCCAGAATCACCCCTTGTGGGCGTTGTTCATGGGCTTCGAACACGAACGGATTCACCTGGAAACCTCCTCGGTGCTGATCCATGAGCTGCCCTTGACCCTGGTCCAGCGCCCCGCCGAATGGCCGGAACTGCATCCGTCGGCCGGGCGGACCGCGGGGAGCTTTCCGCCCCGCATCGGGTGGGACTGTCCGACCAACGATCCGATCGACGTGCCGGGCCAGTCGGTTGTACTCGGAAAACCATTCGACTGGCCTTCCTATGGTTGGGACAACGAATACGGCCGGCGCGAGACCGCCGTCCAGCCGTTCCAGGCCACTCGCTATCTGATCAGCAACGGCGAGTTTCACGCCTTCGTAACCGCCGGCGGCTATCGCGAGCAACGCTACTGGTCGGAAACCGGCTGGGCATGGCGCTCGTTCCGCAACGTCAAATGGCCGACGTTCTGGGTACCGGACGGTCCCGCGGGCCTGCACCGCTACAAGCTGCGGGCTCTGTTTGAGGTGATCGACATGCCCTGGGACTGGCCGGTCGAAGTCAACTACCACGAAGCCAAGGCTTATTGCGCCTGGCGCGCCGAGCGGGACAGCTCGCCCCGCCGGCTGCTCAGCGAGGCCGAGCATCAGGCGTTGCGGGGTGCCCGGCAACGGGCGGCGGCGGTCGCCGGGGTTGAAAGCGACCCGGTGATGAAGTACGACGGCGTCGCCTTGGCGCGGGAATGCGGCTGGAACCTCAACCTCGCCTGTGGTTCCTCCAGGCCGGTCGATGCCGGTCAGCCGACCGAGGCCGGCTTTCACGACGTGTTCGGCAATGTCTGGCAGTGGCTGGAAGACCATTTCAACCCGCTGCCCGGCGCCCGGGTGCATCCCTATTACGACGACTTCAGCACGCCCTGCTACGACGGCCAGCACCAAATGATCCTCGGCGGTTCCTGGGCGTCCACCGGCGACGAGGCGAGCATCTGGTCGCGCTTTCATTTCCGCCCGCACTTTTTCCAGCACGCCGGCTTCCGGCTGGCGCACGGCGACGGCGACGGCGACGCGGTACGGCTGGATCGGGCCGGTTCGTCGAGTCAGGTGTACGAAGACCCGCAAATCCTGAACGAATACCTGCTGCTGCACTACGGCCCGGCCAGGGACCAGATGCCTTACGCCTTCGGGCCGAGGAACGCGGTGGAATTTCCGGCGCGCTGCGCCCGCTGGTTGCTCGACGCCGCTCGCGATTATGGCGTGCCGACCGAAAAGGCGCTGGATGTCGGCTGCGCGGTGGGTCGAGCCAGCTTCGAGCTGGCGCGGGTTTACGACGAGGTTCTGGGCGTGGATCTCAGCCAGGCGTTCGTGACCGCCGCCGATACCCTGCGCCGCGACGGCGAACTGCGCTATTTCCGCAAGGACGAAGGCCGGCTGGGTGTCATCCTGACCGCGATGGTCGATCCGGCTATCGACCGGAGCCGGGTCAGTTTCCGGCAGGCCGACGCCTGCTCGCTGCCGGCCGAGTTGATGGATTTTGACGCCGTGCTGCTGGCCAACCTGCTCTGCCGCCTGCCCAGTCCGAAGGCGTTGCTGGGGCGGCTCGGTGGCCCGCGCGGCCTGGTGAAGCCGGGTGGCCTGCTGGCGATCTTCTCGCCCTACAGTTGGCTGGAACCGTTCACCCCGCCGGAAGCCTGGCTGGGCGGTTACGAGCGGGATGGAGAGCCCGTTCGCAGCGCGACGGTGCTCGGCGACTTCCTGGCCGCCGAGGGTTTCGAACGCTTGCGCGAGGCCGACGTCCCGCTGGTGATCCGCGAACACGCCCGAAAATATCAGTACATCGTGACGCACGCCACGCTGTGGCGGCGGGTTCGCGACGGGTGAGCGCGCGGTCGCGGAGGGGGTCGCCGCCACCGGCATCAACCGTCCGGCATCCGGTTACTGCCTGCATGGGCCTGACAGCTTCCAAACCACCCGACTCATCCGGCTGACTTCTCCAGCAGCAACGCCACGAGACGGGCCACGTCGGATATCACCACGGTCAGCCAGACCACGATGCTGATGCCGACGGCGGCGGCGGCAATGTCCTTGATGGCCCGAATCTTCTCGTTTTCGCGGGTTTCCAGGAAATCGCAGACGGCTTCAATGGCGCTGTTGAACAATTCCGCCATCAGGACCAGTCCGGTGGCCAGCAGGATCAGCTCGAAATCCACCCACTGCTGAAAGATCAGCGCCAGCGCGAGGATGATCGCGGACAGCACCATCTTGTAGGCCACGCTGAAGTCGTAGAGGACTGCAAACCGCAGTCCCGACAGGACGACCCTGATCTTGCGCAGCGGGTGATAACCGGTTTCGCCGGTGCCGAGAAATTTGTTTCTCATCACGTCTCCCCAATGTCGCCGTGTTACAGGATTTTTCGCGCCAGGGCGATCCACCCAATGCCCAGCAGGAATCCGCCCAGCACGTCCGATGGATAATGAACCTGCAAATAGACGCGAGAGATGGCCACGATGACGATGAGCAGCGCCGCGACCGCCAGGGCGTCGAGCTGCCATTCCGGCCAGAGCCGGCGGACGACGAGAACCACACACAGGGCGAAGGCGACGATCTGCGTCGTGTGGGCGCTCGGAAACGATCCGTCGGCAGGCAGCGCGATCACGGGCTCCACCAGAGCCGGCCTCGGACGGGCCAGCAGCGCCTTGGCGAGATGAACCCACAGCGCCGCGCCGCCGAAACCGACTACCAGTACCAGGGCTTCCCATCGCTTCTGAAAATACAGCAGGCCGGCGACGAGCAAGGCCGCGAGGGGCGCCAGCACGTACAGCGATCCCAGCCAGGTCACGGCGCGAAAACCACCATCCAGCCCCTCTGACCGATGCGCCGCCATGAATAACAGAATCTGGTTATCCCAGGACATGAGGATTTCCTGATGAGATTGCGACATCGACTTTATTGGCGCCTCCCGAACGTGCCGACCAACGCTGTCCATGCGGCGTTCCCGCCGAGCCGGGAGCCGAAGCGCCTTGAGCGAGGACGCAGGGGTCCGGCTCAATATTTCACCGAACAACCGTAGGGCCGGGTCACCGGCGCGCTGATCGGCTGGCCGGCGGCGCGTTCCTTCAGGGCGACGCGCACGTACTGGGTGGCCTTGGCAATATCGGCCGGGTCGGCGGTGGTGATACTGTCGATGCCGCCCATATAAACCAGCTTCCCCGCTTCATCGATGATGTACAGATGGGGCGTGGTTTTCGCCCCGTAGGCCCGACCGATCCGGCCTTCGGGGTCGAGTAGGACGGCGTGGGGCGCGGCCCTGCGGGAGCGAGTCAGTTCGTCCGCTTCGGCGGGACTGACGTAGCCCTGCTGGCCGGGGGCCGAGGAGATCACCGACAGCCAGATCACGCCCTGGGCCGCCGCTTCCCGCTGCTGCTCCTGCATGTTGCCGGCGCCGTAGTGCTTGCGGACGTAGGGACAGTCGTGATTGGTCCATTCCAGCACCACGGTCTTGCCCCGGTAATCCTCCAGCCGATGGGTCTTGCCCTGGGTGTCTACGCCCGTGAAGTCGGGCGCCGGCTCGCCCACGCGCGGTGCGGCGCCCGCGCTGCCGGCATAAAGAACGAAAGCGATCAGGAAGAAACGCAGGAATGGTTGCAACATGATCTTTCTCCAGGGGTTCAAAGGGATTGGAGGGCTTCGGCGACGATGTTTTCCGTGAGCAACGGCGGCAGCACGACCGGCGCTTCTGCCGCCGGTGAATACAACAGATACAGCGGTACGCCGCTCCGCCCGTGGCGTTCCAGTTGGCGGGTGATGGCGGGATCGCGCCGCGTCCAGTCCGCCACGAGGTAGGCCACGGCACGGTCGGCGAACAACCGCCGGGTGTGTTCGGTGGCCAGGGCCACCCGCTCGTTGACCTGACAGGTGATGCACCAGGCCGCGGTGAAGTTGACGAACACCGGACGTCCCGCCGCCGTCAGTTCCCGCACCCGCGCTTCGGACCAAGGCGGGTGATCCCGGTCGGCGCGGGCAGGCGCCGAGGCGTCGGGCGCGACGCCGATCGAACCGAGGACCAGCGCCAGGGCGACGGTCAGGCCAGCGCCCAGCAGACCGAGGCGCCAACCCCGCGGCCGCCACTGCCCGTACAGCCAGGCGGCCAGGGCCACGACCACCAGACCGGCCAGGGCCGCCCCATAGGCGCGGGCGTCGGTCTGCTGGCTGAGCACCCACAGCAGCCAGGCGGCTGTGGCGTACAGCGGGAACGCCAGCGCCTGCTGCAAGCGTTTCATCCAGGGTCCCGGTTTGGGCAGCCACCGGGCCTGGGCCGGCCAGAGACTCAGCAGCACCACGGGCAGCGCGAAGCCGACCCCGAGCGCCAGGAACACCGCGAGCGCTTCGCCGGCCGGGCGGGTGATGGCGAAGCCCAGGGCCGTCCCCATGAAGGGAGCGGTGCACGGACTGGCCACCACGGCAGCCAAAACGCCGGTGGCGAAGGTATTGAACAGTCCGCTGCCGGCGGTCAGGGCTTGACCCGCCCCCATCAGCCCACCGCCCACCGCGAACACCCCGGACAGGTTGAGGCCCACCAGCAGCATGAGGTAGGCCAGCAGCGCGACCAGCACGGGGGACTGGAGTTGGAAGCCCCAGCCCAGGGAGGCGCCGCCCGCCCGCAACAGCAGCAGGGCCGCCGCCAGCGCCAGGAAGCTGAGCAGGATGCCAGCACCGTAGCTCAGGCCGTGCCCGACCCGACGCCGGTGATTCGCCCCGGCTTCGCGGACGAACCCCAACACCTTGATGCCCAGCACGGGCAGCACGCAGGGCATCGCGTTCAGGATCAAGCCGCCCAAGAGAGCGAAGCCCAGCGCGGTCGCCAGACTCAGGGTTCCGCTCTCGACGGCGGTCGCCGGCTTCGCCTCCAGCCGTACCGCATAGCCCCGACGGGCCGGCGTGCCGCCGTCCCGAGTTTCCACCACCACCAGTCCGTCCAGCGGGACAGCGCCGGTGGGGGGAAGATCGCCAGCGGGTACGCGGAGCGCCAGACCCTCGGCGGTGGTTTGCCGGCTTTGCGCGCCGCTGGGGTCCACCGGTCCCCACTCGTCGGCGGCAAACCAGACCTCAGCGCGGTCGTCCACGGCCAAACCCGGCACTTCCAGGGTGAGAGTCCGGGCATCACCCGCCAGGCGATAGCGGCCCGTTACGCGGTCGGCTTCGGGCCATTGCGCCCGGGCGGCGGCGAACAGGCGTTGCGTTGCGGGGTCCTCGACCTTGGGGTTATCGGGATGCGGCAGTTCGAGGGTGAACCGCCCCGATTCGGGGATGCACTCCACCCGGCAGACCAGCCATTCGGCGTCGGCGGTGAGCGTGAGCGGGCCGGCGGGCAACGGGCCGGCGGGTATCCGAACCGGTACGAGCAACGTCGCGACCCCTTCATAACCGTAGTTGGTCAGCGGCCCGACCGGGATGCGCTGGGGGACTGGCCAGTGGAGGTCGCCGGCGGTCCAGCCTTCGGGCAATGTCCAGCGGATGACCGGAGCGGCGCCCGAGGCGCCGGGATTGCGCCAGTACACATGCCAATGCGGAATCAGCTCGAAGCGGAGCCCGAGCCACAGGGTTTGTCCCGGCGTGGCCTGGGGTTGCTCGCTCAGCAGGGTCACCGTGGCATGTGGGGTCGAAACCATTGCCGCACCGTGGGCGGGCGGGACTGCCAAAGCCAGGAACCAGGCCAGTCCGAGAATGATCGAGAACAAAGCTGATTTCATTTTCATGGGTTCACCCGCCCCGGCCCGGTCCACCCGCCGCCTGGACCGGTTCGGCGGCCAGCGCGCTCCCCGACGGCCGGGATGGTTCCCACCGCCCGGTCAGGTCGTACAGCAGCCCCATCAGCGCCGGCACCACGGTCGGCGTCAGCAGCGTGGCGAACGCCAGCCCGCCGACCAGCACCACCCCCAGGCCCTGATACAGTTCCGCGCCCTGGCCGGGAATCACCGCCAGCGGCAACATCCCCAGCACGCTGGTGGCCGCCGCCATGAAAATCGCCCGCAGCCGGTCGCGGGTGGCCTGATACAGCGCCGCGTCGTGGTCTTCGCCGAATTCGCGCTGCCGTTGCAGGGCGCGATCCACCAGCAGAATCGCGTTGTTGACCACGATCCCGGTCAGGATGATGAAGCCCAGCGCAGTAATCATGTCGAGCTGCACCGTCATTCCGAATGCGCGGGCCAGCATCAGGCTCAGCAGCGAACCGCTGATCGCCATCGGCACCGTCGCCATGATCACCACCGGGTACCGGAACGAACGATACAGCGCCACCAGCAGCAGATAGGTAATCAGCAGCGCCAGCGCGAAGGCCGACGCCAGTTGCCGCAGGGTTTCCGCCAGCCGGTCGGCGGTGCCGGCCAACCGGACCTGCGCCCCCGGCGGCAGTTCGGCGCGCAGCGGCGCCAGCACCTCCCGTTCGGCCCGTTCCACCAGCGCGCTTAGCGGCGCGTCCTGGGCCAGCGAGGCGATCAGGGTGACGGAACGCTCCAGGTTGATGTGCTGGATCGCGTCCGGCCCGGTGGTTTCGCGCACCTCGGCCACGTCGCCCAGTTGAATCGGCTGGCCGCGCCCGGTGTACAGCGGCAATTGCCGCAACTGCTCCGGGGTTTGTGCGAACACGTTTTTCAGTTCCACCGACACGTCCAGTTCGTTTTTGCCTTCCAGGAACTGCGAAGCCAGCCGTCCGCCCAGCGCGGTTTCCACCAGCGCGCCCACGTCGGCCTCGGCCAGTCCCACTTCGGCCAGCCGTTCGCGGTTGGGGATAATCTGCAACTCCGCCGCGCCGGTGACGAAATTCGAGCGCAAGGTGCGCACGCCCGGCAGCCGCCGCAACTGCTCGGACGCCTGCCGCTCCAGTTCGCTCAGCCGGTCGAGATCGTTGGCGACGATATCCACCTCGAACTCCTTGCCCGGATCGCGGAAGATGGAAGGACGGGTCGCCACCACAAAGCGATAACCGGCGAACTGGTTGCTTTGCGCCCGCAACCGCTCGACCATCGCATCCAGGCCGGCGGCGGTGGCGAATTCCGGTTTCAGAATGCTCAATACCCCGCGCAAGCCGCCGGGCCGGTCTACATAAAAGGTGCGCTCGATTTCGGGCTGGGCGCGAATAAAGTCCTTGAGCGGTTCCGATTGGTCGACGGCTTCGGGCAGGCTGGTTCCCGGCAACGGCTCAGCCCGCCAGACCACCAGATTGCGGTTGCCGTCGGGCAGAAAATCAGCGGGCGGCAGCAGAGCGTAGCTGACACCAATCAGCGCCACCGGTACCGCCAGCACCAGCAGGCGACGCAGGATGCGGCCCGGCCCCAGCGCCCAAGCCACCGTCGCAGCCAGCCCGTTTTCCAGCGCACCCTGCCAGCGACGAAACACAAAGGACGCTCTGGCGACGGCGCGGGTCAGCCCATTTCCGCCTGGCGCATCGCCCGCCGCCTGCATCTGCCGGGCTTCGTCCGGGCTGAGGAACAGACCAGCCAGCATCGGCACCAGCGTCACCCCGGCGAACAGCGAGAACAGCGCGGTGAAGGACAGGGCAATGGCAATGTCGGCGTACAGTTGCCCGACCTCGCCGGTGACCAGCAGCAGCGGAATGAACACCACCACGTTGGTCAGCGTTGAGCCGAGCAGTGCCGGCCACACTTCCACCGTTCCGTCAACCGCGGCGCGCAGTGCGCTCTTGCCGCGCTGCAAATGGGTATAGACGTTCTCAATGACCACAATCGCGCAGTCCACGATCATGCCCACTGAAAACGCCAGTCCGGCCAGACTGATGATATTCAGACTGCGCCCCAGCAACGCCAGGACGCTGAACAAGCTGATGATCGCGATGGGAATGGTGACGGCGATCACCGCCACCGTGCGTAGCGAACCCAGGAACAGCAGCAGCGCCAGCGCCGCCAGCGCCGCGCCCGCCAGCAGATTGCCCCACATCAGTGCCACCGCCTGATTGACGTACTCGCTCTCATCGTAGTTGTAGACAAAGTCAATCCCTTCGCCGGCGCGGTCGAACTGCTCCTCCAGTTCGGCGATGGCCGCCCGCACCCCTTGCGCCACTTGCGGCACGTTCGCGCCCACCTGCCGGATCACGCCAATGGCGACGGTCGGCAGATCGCGGAATACGACGATGCTGTCCTGGGGCTTGCGCCCAAACTCGATGCTAGCGACATCACGCAAATACACCGCGCCCCCTGCGTCGCGCCGCAGTACGAACTCTTCCAGTTGCGCCAGATCCTGCGAGCGGCTGACGGTGCGCACCCGGTATTCGCGCCGTCCCAGGGTCATGGGGCCGCCGCGCACGTCGCGATTGTTGTCGCGCAACACCCGCACCACGTCGCCGATGGTCAGATTGCGCACTGCCAGCGCCTTGGGATCCACCCGCACCTCGACCTCGCGCTCCTGCCCGCCGGGCGTGAAGAACTGCCCGACGCCCGACACCCGCCGCAAGCGGGGCAGGATCACGTTGTCCACCAGATCGCGGTAATGGTTCGGATCGCTCTGAAACCCCGGTTTCGGCGTCAGCATGATCCACATCATCGGCGAACTGGCCCCGCTGACCATTTCTACGTTCGATTCGCCCGCTTCCGGCGGCAGGTTATCCACCTGCTGCAACTGGTTCAGCACGTCCACCATTCGCTCGCTCAGCCGGCTGCCGTCCACGAACTCCAGGGTCACGCTGCTGCCGCCGGCGCGGGAGGTGCTGCTGATTTCCCGCACGCCCAGCACTTCTTCCATTCGTTCTTCAATCGGGCGGGTCACCAGATTTTCGACATCCACCGGACTGGCGCCGGGATAGCGGGTGGTGATGGTGATTTCCGGGCGGTCGCCGCCGGGTTGCAATTCCAGCGGCATGCCGCTCAGCGCAATTCCGCCGAACACCGCCAGCAGGCAGAACAGGACGAAGGTGCCATGCCGCCAGCGGACGGCGGTCGCGATCCCGCTCATGGCACATTCCGCACGATTTTCACCATCGCACCGTCGCGCAGACCGTCGCCACCGCGCACCACGATGTCCTGGCCCGGCCGCAAGGTATCGTTGTAAATCGCCACGGTTTCGCCCATGTCGGCCACCAGCTCCACCGGGATTTGCCGGGCCTTGCCGTCGGCCACGGCGAACACGAACCACTGGTCGCGGCGCAGAGTCAGGGCGTCGCGGGAGATGACGAAGGCCGGCGTGTTCAGGGGGATATCCAGCTTGCCGGCTACCGCCATTCCGGCCAGCAGGCCCGGCGGGGCGGGGTCGAGTGCGATGCGGATCCATTGCCGCCGCGACGCGGCGTCCGCCGCCGGAATCACCCCGGTAATCGGCAGCGATTGCCGCCAGTCCGGCAGGGCGCGGGCGCTCAGTTCGACCGGCATGCCGGGCCGAATTCGCCCGCTCAAATCCTCGGGCAGGGCCAGAAACGCTTCCAGGCGGTCGCTGGCGATCAGGGTAACAATCGGCGCGTTGACCTGCGCGTAATCACCCTGACTGACCAGCCGGGTCTGCACCACGGCGCTGGACAAGGCTTTGATGCGAGTGCGCTCCACCGCCAGTTGGGCCTGATGGACGGCGGCCTGGGCGGCGGCGACGTTGGCGCGCTGGGCGGCGATTTCCTCCGGCAGCGGCCCGGCCTCGGCTTCGGCCAGCGCTGCCTCGGCGGAGGCGCGGGTCCCCGCCGCGTCGTCCACGGCGGCTTTGGCTTCCACCAGCGCCCGCTCGGTGATTGCCCCTTTCCGGACCGACTCGCTGGCGCGCTTGAGGTTATCGGTGGCTTCCTTCTCGCGGGCCTGGGCGGAGCGCAATTCGGCCTGGCGGCGGGCGATGATTTCGCGCCGGGTGCCAGCTTCCAGCCGCGCCAGTTGGCTGCGCGCCTCCGCCAGTTGCGCCTGGGCGCGGGCCAGCGCCAGCTTTTGATCGGTATCGTCCAGCACGGCCAGCAGCGCGCCGGGGGTGATGCGGTCGCCGGGCTGCACCCGGATGTCCTGCACGATCCCGCTGGTCTGGGCGCGGATGGTCGCCTGCTGGCTGGATTCGACCTGGCCGATCAGCAGCACCGAGCGGATGCCGGTTCCCTCGGCCAGCGACACGGTCTCAACCGGACGGGGCGGCGGAGTTTGGGTCGCCGACGCTGGCGGCGGCTGGACCGGCCACACCGCCGGCCGCCATAGGGACCAGATCAGCAGGGCGGCCACGGCGGCCACGACCCCCAGCCCCAGCAAAGCGCGAGGGGAGCAGACGGGACGGGCGGCCGTGGATTCGGGCGCGGATGCGGTCATGGGAGCCTTTCAGAACACAGAGGTTGAGGGACCACTACGCTCTAGCGACAGACGCAACGCCGCGAGGTTCAGAAAGCTGAGGCGAGAAACCTGTGGGACAAACCGGATGAAGCGGCCAGGACATTGTCATAGGACTCGATAAAGACATCCGATGGAGGAAGCCCCGCGATGACCCACGACCGGCACCACACGCTGAAACCCTTCGAGGCCGGCACCCGGCAAGGCCAATTCTATTCATTGCCGGAACTGGCCAAAATCTACCCCAACGTCAACCGGCTGCCGGTGTCGATGCGTATCGTGCTGGAGTCGGTCCTGCGCAACTGCGACGGCCAGAAAGTCACCGCAGCGCACGTCGAGCAACTCGCCAACTGGCAGCCGAACGCCGAGCGGGTCGACGAGATCCCGTTCGTCGTCGCCCGCGTGGTGTTGCAGGATTTTACCGGCGTGCCGCTGCTGGCCGACCTGGCGGCGATGCGCAGCGTCGCGGCCCGGTTCGGCAAGGACCCGAAGCGCATCGAGCCGCTGGTGCCCGTGGACCTCGTGGTCGACCACTCGGTGATGGTCGATCACTACGGCAGCCGGGAGGCGCTCGACCTGAACATGCAGCTCGAATTCCAGCGCAACCGCGAGCGCTACGAGTTCATCAAATGGGGCATGCAGGCGTTCGACACCTTCGGCGTCGTGCCGCCGGGTTTCGGCATCGTGCACCAGGTCAATCTGGAATACCTGGCGCGCGGCGTGTATCAGCGGGATGGCGTGTTCTACCCCGACACGCTGGTCGGCACCGACAGCCACACGACGATGATCAACGGCATCGGCGTGGTGGGCTGGGGCGTGGGCGGCATCGAGGCCGAAGCCGGGATGCTGGGCCAGCCGCAGTATTTCCTGACGCCGGACGTGGTCGGCTTCGAGCTCAAGGGCCGATTGCGCGAGGGCGTGACCGCCACCGACCTGGTGCTGACCGTCACCGAGATCCTGCGCCGGGAGAAAGTCGTCGGCAAGTTCGTCGAGTTCTTCGGCGAAGGCGCCGAGACCCTGGCCGTGCCCGACCGCGCCACCCTCGCCAACATGGCGCCCGAATATGGCGCAACGATGGGCTTCTTCCCGGTCGATGCCAAGACGGTCGAGTATTTCAAGGGCACCGGCCGCACCGCCGAGGAGATCGCCGCGTTCGAGGCGTATTTCAAAGCGCAGGGGCTGTTCGGCGTGCCCAGGGCCGGCGAGATCGCCTACAGTCAGGTCGTCTCCTTGGACCTGGCCACGGTCGCGCCGTCGCTCGCCGGCCCCAAGCGCCCGCAGGACCGCATCGAACTCGGCCAGGTCAAGCCGACGTTCGCCCGACTGTTCGGCAACCCGGTCACCGCGCCGGGCGCCGAGAGCGGCTTCAATCAGCCGGCCGAGAAGCTGAACCAGGTCTTCAAGACGAGCAACGGCGTCGAGATCCGCAACGGCGACGTGCTGATTGCGGCGATCACCTCCTGCACCAACACCAGCAATCCGGGCGTTCTGCTGGCCGCCGGCCTGCTGGCGAAGAAGGCGGTCGAGCGCGGCCTGACCGTCCGGAAGCACATCAAAACCTCGCTCGCCCCCGGCTCGCGCATTGTCACCGAATATCTGACCAAGACCGGGCTGCTGCCCTGCCTGGAGCAGCTCGGCTTCGCGGTCGCTGCCTACGGCTGCACCACATGCATCGGCAACGCCGGCGATCTGGGGCCCGAACTGAACGACGTCATCACCCGGAACGACTTGGTCTGCGCGGCCGTGCTGTCGGGCAACCGCAACTTCGAGGCGCGCATCCACCCGAACCTGAGGGCGAACTTCCTGGCCTCGCCGCCGCTGGTGGTCGCCTACGCCCTGGCCGGTACGATGCTCAAGGACCTGACGACCGAGCCTCTGGGACAGGGCAAGGACGGCCAGGACGTGTGGCTGCGCGATCTCTGGCCGTCCTCGGACGAAATTTACGCCCTGCTGAAGCACGCGATGAATCCCCAGGCCTTCGCCGCCAACTACGGCAAGGTCAAGTCCGATCCGGGCGAACTGTGGCGGCGGATCCAGAGCGTGACCGGCCAGGTGTATGCGTGGCCGCGGTCGACCTACATTGCCGAGCCGCCGTTCTTCCAGGACTTCGCGCTGACGCCCGGCGCGCTGCCGATCGTGCGGGGCGCCCGGGTGCTGGGCATCTTCGGCGATTCGATCACCACCGACCACATCTCGCCGGCGGGCTCGATCAAGGAAACCTCACCCGCCGGCCAGTGGCTGATCGCCAACGGCGTGACCAAGGCTGATTTCAACAGCTATGGCGCGCGCCGCGGCCACCACGAGGCGATGATGCGTGGCACCTTCGCCAACGTGCGGATCAAGAACCTGATGCTGCCCCCCGAGCCGGACGGTTCGCGCATCGAGGGCGGTTTCACGATCCACCAGCCCAGCGGCGAGCGGATGGCGATCTACGACGCGGCGATGCGCTACCTCCGGGAGGGCGTGCCGACGGTGGTCTTCGCCGGTGAGGAATACGGCACCGGCTCCAGCCGCGACTGGGCGGCCAAGGGCACCCAGTTGCTCGGCGTCAAAGCGGTGATCGCGCGCAGCTTCGAGCGCATCCATCGCAGCAACCTGGTCGGCATGGGCGTGCTGCCGTTGCAGTTCAAGCCCGGCGACTCGTGGGAGAAGCTGCGGATCCGGGGCGACGAGACGATTGACGTCGTGCTGCCGCGGACCCTCCGCCCGCAGGGCGATGCCGTGCTCGTGCTCACCCGCACCGACGGCCAGAAAGTAACCGTCACGGTGACGCTGCGCATCGACACCGCCATTGAGGTCGAGTACTACCAGCACGGCGGCATCCTGCCGTTCGTGCTGCGCCAGTTGCTCGCCGCATGACCGCCGGACCCATGCCTTGTTGCAAGCCAATCGCGAACTTGCCAATGGAGCAGACAAAGCCATGCCAACCTTGACTCCCGCGGACCGGCTCCGGGGCGCCCTGTGGGGGCTGTTCGTCGGCGACGCGCTGGCGATGCCGGTTCACTGGTACTACGACGTGGCCGCCCTGCACCGGGATTTCGGCACGATCCGCGACTACCAGGCGCCGAAGGATTTTCATCCGAATTCCATCATGGCCCTGGCCAGCACGGCCCGGGCCGGGCGCGGCTCGCAGGAAGGCGAAGTGGTCGGCGGGGTGATCCTCAAGGGCAAGAAACCGTATTGGGGTCGGCCCAACACCCACTACCACCGGGGAATGCGGGCCGGCGACAACACGCTGAACCTGTTGTGCGTCCGGGTGCTGATCCGGGCCATGAACGCGGCCGGGCGCTACGATCCGGCCGATTTCCTGCGCGATTACGTGGCTTTCATGACCGCGTCAGACAGCCACAACGACACCTATGCCGAGTCCTACCACCGCGATTTCTTCGCCAACTACGCCCGTGGTCTGCCGCCGGAGCGTTGCGCTGGGGCGGAAGGCCACGACACGGCTTCCATCGGCGGGCTGGTGGCGCTGCCGCCGGTGATCTTCGCCACCTTGCGGGCGGGCGACCGGGCGGCGGTGGATGCGGCGCTACTGACCCAGTTGCGCCTGACCCATCGCTCTCAAAAGCTGGAACGCTACGCGCGGGCGCTGGGCGAGCTGCTGGCGCGGTTGGTCCAGGAGTCCGAACCCCACGTCGGACCGCTGGCCCGCACCCTCGCCGAACGCCTGGGATTTCCGGCGGCGGCGGTGATCGCGCAGGTCGAGCGCGAGCGCGGATCCGATCTCGACGTGATCGGCGGCCGCCTGAGTCCCGTCTGCTACATCGATCAATCCTTCCCGGCGGTCCTGTATCTGGCGACGCGCTATCAGGGCGATTTCGAGGCGGCCCTGATCGCCAACACCAACGCCGGTGGCGACAACTGCCATCGTGGCGCGGTGCTGGGGGCGATTCTGGGTGCGGCGCTGGGCGACGGGGCGATCCCCGAACGCTGGATTGACGGCCTGCGGGCGCGCGCCGAGCTGGAGCAGGAAATCGAGACCTTCATCGGACGCTTCGCGTGAACGGCCGGCGCCGCGCCTGTCGGTTTCCCACCCGCTCGGGTTCAGCCGTCAGCCGTGCGCCCGCTGTTCGAGCTCGAACTGCAATTTCTCCAGTTCTTCACGGGTCCTGACCTGATCGGTCACGTCGTACTGGACGCCCAGGTAATAGATCACCTGGCCTTCGCGATCCACCAGCGGGCGGATGGACAGACGGTTCAGGAATAACTCGCCATTCTTGCGGTAGTTGCGCAGGGTGACCACGCACGCTTCGTGTTTCGCCAGCGCCGCCCGGATCGCGTTCAGTCCTTCCTGCTCGCGGTCCGCGCCTTGCAGGAACCGGCAGTTGCGCCCCACGATTTCCTCCTGGGAGTAGCCGGACATCGCCTCGAACGCCTGGTTGGCGTACACGATGGGGTTATCGGGCAGGTCCGGATCGGACAGGGTGACGCCGTTGACGCAGGCATCCAGGATTTGCGTCAGAACGTAGGGAATCAAACCATCATCTTTTGCGGTCACGAACATCGTCAATCTCCCGCCACACGGATTTGCAGAGAGTCACCGGGGAATATCTGGCGCTAACCGTTATCCAGCATCTCCTTCTCGATCAGCAACTTCAGTTTTCGCACCGTCCGTTTGGCGCCGTCCTGCAAGGCGATGCGGATCAGCTTTTCGAAGGGGCGCATGCGCGGTTCGAGTCGTTCCAGTTCGAACGTGAAGGTCAAGTGAGTTGAGGGGCTGCGGTTTTCAAACTCATAGATGGAGCGATAGGGGGCGGTAATGCCCTGGCACGAGACCCGCCTGAGGGGTTCCAGTTCGGCTACCTCGAAGGTGGATTCCGTTTTGTGTCCCTGATCCACGCGGACCTGGCGGGCCTGGTAGCCACCCGATTACCCACAATTTTCAACTCCTTGTTAAGATATAACTTTTCATGA